>JAJYAH010000016.1 GCA_021779635.1 Pseudomonadota bacterium
CCAGCCCTTCCATAGCCTGAACGGCGGCGATGGCGACGGAGGTCACGGCCAGTGCGAGCCCGCAAAACGCAAGCTGGTCGAGTTCGGTGCGCGGTATGACCGAATCGACAAGGACATTGGTGATCAGGGGGGGAACCAATGAAAGCAGGCCTATCGCCACCACCGCAAGCACGATCCGGCCGACATTGCCGCTTGAATGCCGCACCAGGAAGCTCAGCAGATCGCGGAACCCGAGCGCGCGCGATGGCAGTGCCGGGTAGAAAGTTGCGGCTTCGGGCGCCAGCTCAAGGGCGAGCGAGCGGCCGACCGTACGGCGCGCTCCCGTTCTCGTCTCGATCATTGTGTAACGATTGCGCGGGCCGCGGATAAGGGCGACGGGTTGGCGCTCATTGCCGTGCCATGCCACCAAGGGTCCCACATCCAGCTTCCACCATTCACCTCGCAACAGCGTCCGGCGGACGCGCAGTCGCGCGGACCGCGCGATCTCGACAACGTCGGCGAAGTCCTCTCTGGACGAAGCCGGCCGGACAGGAAGGACGAGCGGCGCGCGGATTGCTTCTCCGACCATCCGGCAAGCGGCGAGGAGAGGATCCGAGCGGTCCGCATCCAAGCCGGCGCGATCGAAGCGTCGAACAACGATTGCGGACAGGCGGTCAAAAGATTCGAAGGTTTGCAACGCCGTGACTTCGCTGCGGCTGACGAGGCGCTGGGTTTCGTGCTCCGTATCACGTACCAGCCGTTCCTGAACACATGAAATGACGGCAAGATGGAATTGATCGAGCGCGCGCCACAGCGTGTCGGAATCCGGTATACCGGTGCTCGCGACGGCAGAGCACCCGGAATCTCCGGCTTCGATCCACATCCCGGACGTTAGCGGTATTGGCGGATCGCCGGCGGCGAAAGCCGGATCGATCCCCATCAGCTTCGCCGTTCCGGCCTTGAGGGTCACCCAAACGATGTTACGCGCCGGGCCGCGGCGACGTTCACCCGGCTGCATTGCCATGGCGTCGCCTGGCGAGGCTTCGCCCATCTCCCAACTCGGGTTTGGACCCGCCACCAGCCAGGCAAGGTTCGCAATCCATCTGGCGACCGGGTCAAGGGACTGCAGTTCCTGCCGTGGCACGACCAATACTTCGGCACCGGGGCCGCCTACCGCGACTATTTGAAGCTGGCCACCCGAGCTATCAACGGGATGCTGAAGATCCGGAATGATCTCGCCGCTCTCGATTCGAAATAAATGATGTCGCGGCCCTCGAGTTGTGCCTTCGAAGGCGCGGACGGCGAAAACGTCGACATGTCCAGCCACAACCTGAAGCACGTAGCCACGGTGGTCGAGAAGTTTGGGGTTACGTGCATCGAGCAGAATACGGTTCGCCGATTGACGGGCCCCGTCTCTTGCCGAGTTACAATGGGGGATGGACTCGTTCATTCCTGGGCCACGAGTTTCGCATATGCTCCACGAAGGTCGAGCAGTTGCTCGTGAGTTCCGCGCTCAGCGATCCTGCCATGCTCCAGCACGATGATCTCGTCACAGTCACGGATCGTGCTCAAGCGGTGGGCGATAAGAATGCAGGTGCAGCCCCGCCGTCGCAGGTTGTCGTCAATGGCCTTTTCGGTGATCGGGTCGAGTGCTGCGGTCGCCTCGTCAAGCACGATAACTGACGGGTTGGAAACAAGTGCCCGGGCGATCTCGATGCGCTGGCGCTGACCGCCGCTGAAATTCGTGCCGCCTTCGCTTACATAACAGTCGTAGTTTCCCTGTCGCGTCGCAATATCTTCATGAATGGCCGCATCTTTCAACACCTGCGACAGGTCCGCTTCGATCACGGTCGAGTCCCATAATGTCAGATTTTCACGCGCGGTTCCCTCAAACAGGACGACGTCCTGATCGACGTAGGATATCGAATTGGCAAACACCTGCGGAGGAATTTCCGGCAGCGCCCATCTGTCGATACGAATTTCGCCGGCCCACGGCTTGTAGAGTCCGCAAATCAGCTTGGCGAGGGTCGATTTTCCGCTACCGGAGACACCAACAAGAGCAACCCTGGAGCCGGGCTCGATGGTGAGGGAGAGATCGGCCAGCAGCGGGGGGGCCAGTGCTGAATAGCCGAAGTGGATGTTGCGGAGTTCGATCCTGCCTGCCAGTTTCGGAGGAAAGCTGTCTGCTGCAGCGACGTTCTGGCCGGAGTCGCCAAGGGGGTAGTTGTATACGTCCTCGAGCCGCTCGAGCGCGCCCTTAATGGCTTGAAAACTGCTGAGATAGTTGACCAGATTTGCGACAGGCTCCGAAAAACTTGCCATCAGCGACTGGAAAGCCACCAGGCCTCCGAGCGTAAGGGAGCCTTGAATTACAAACAAGCCGCCGATACCCAATATCGCCGCGACGGTCAATCCGGAGAGTAACGTCGGGAGCATGTCTAGAACGACCGAGGACATGCTGAGCTGCTGCTCCGCATTCAGGGCCTTGGCTTGAATCCCGGACCATTGACCAAATGCCTCGTCCTCGAGTCCGCTCGCCTTGATGGTTTCGATGGTGCGTACTGCGCTCACCGCTGCCCCGACGAGCTTGCCCTGTTCGATAGCAAGGCTACGGCTGAGATCCTGTCGGCGTTCGCCGATGAATCTCAATACCAGCACGTTGATAAGCGAGATGGCCACGCAGATCGCGGCGAGCCGGACGTCGTAAATCGCCATCGCCGCAGCGAAGAACAAAACCGATGTTAGATTGAAAGCGTTGGCAGCTATACCATTGGAAAGCAGGCGGGCAATCTGCTCATTGGCGCCGATGCGGTTTGCAATATCACCGGCATGGCGCTGGGTGAAGAACTCGACCGGTAGGGCCATGACGTGCCAGAGGAAGCGGCTGATCATGACAACCGCAAGTTTGGTCTGCAGCCTCAGCAGCAGAGATTGGCGTATCATCGTCAGGATGGCTCGGAGTATCGCAGTCAACGCCATGCCGATGAGGAGAGGGACAAGCCACCCCGTGGTGCGTTGGATCAGAATATCGTCGACAAATATTTTCGAAAATCCGGCGGCCACGATATTGGGCACAACGATCGCGAGGCTCAGGATCACCAGCAACGCGACCGCCTTTTTCGAGCTACGTAATTCGCGCAGCAATAGTCGCCATCCCTGGGGCTTGCGGCCGAACTTCCTGAATGCATCGCTTCGTTCCATCGCCAGAACGACGCCCGTGAACGAGAGATCCAGTTCCGCCATGTCGATCCGTCGACGACCAATTGCGGGATCGTTGATATAGGCGTAGCCGCCGGCGATACCTTCCAGCACCACGAAATGATTGAAATTCCAATGAATGATGCAAGGCATCTGGACTTCATGAAGTGCCGATGGCTCCGCGCGGTAACCCGTTGCGGTAAGCCCGAAACGTTGCGCTGCCTTGATAATGTTGCTCGCTTTACTCCCGTCGCGAGAAACCCCGCATGCAACGCGCAACTGCTCCAGTGGGACCCAGACCCCATGATAGGCGAGTACAATCGCCAGGGCTGCGGCCCCGCACTCGACTGCTTCCATCTGGAGAATAACAGGGGTCCGTCTCACGATTTTGCGCCGCAAAGATCCTTGTGCGCGCCCCGAACCTGGTCGCGAGCGCTTTTCGTTCGACGTCGGCTGGGGAGGAGGGACGTTATCCATCAATTCCCGTTAGATGCTTGATGAGAGGTAGCACCAGATCGAGCGGGCGTTGCTGTCGTGTCGTGATTTCCGCTCGCATCAACGTCCCGCTAGTGAGATGAATGGACGGTCCTTTTCCGACGGCCCAGCGATACCCGCTGGCTGTCGTGGCGTCTGGCTCCAGGCGTACCGTAGCCGCATAAGGTGCGCCGTCATGCGCAAAGCGGTTCACCAAGCTTTCATTGTGAAGTACCGCAGCCATGCCCAGGGGCGTCATTGGGAAATCGGACATCGTCGTGACGGTGCCAATCATTGTCCCGAATTCCTCTCGTTTCACCGTGCTCGGCTCAAGGTGGACCTGCATTCCAGGCCTTATGTTCTTGCCGCGCTCTGCCGGAAGATAGATCAGCGCTTCAAGCCTTTCGCCGTCGCTTTCAATTGCAACAACCGGGGTGCCAACGGTGAGCACCGAGCCGGCGGAAACCTTGATTTCCAAGACGCGCCCTGCGATCGGGCTTATGACCCGGGTGTTCTGGCTCAACATCCCGGCAGTCGAGTCCATCTGCCGGCGCGCCTCGTTAAGAGTAAATTCCGATTGTTGTCTTTCCCGCTCACGTTGCGTTTCCAGATCCGTCCTTTGCGTTCGCAACTTCAGTATCTCATTCTGGGTATCTTCTTTTCGCTGCTGGGCGTCGGTGAGGTCGCGGCGGCGATCCTCGACGGCGCGTCGCGTGGCATATCCCTTTGCCAGCATGTCTTCCAGATTCTTGACATCTCCTGCCAGGTACTCGATGCGCTGGTTGGTAGCCTTAATGACTTGATTGAAGGCCGCCTCGAGTTTCGCGAAATTCTGACTCTTCGTCGCAAGCTCGTTGGCAATCCTTGACGTTAGGTCGGCCAATTCACGCTCGCGTTCGTGAAATACCTGGACAGCGTCATTGTGGCGCTGCTCGATGTCGGTCTGAACGATCTCCGCGATCGCCTGACCCTGGGACACATGATCGCCGACCGAGACTTCGATATAAGAGAGTCGCCCTGCAGCAGCAGAGACCGCATCGGCGACATGGCCGCCGCCACTGATCAAAATTCCCTCGCCGGAGACGCGGGTAGGAATCCGCCCGATAACGCTCCACGTGAGCGCAGCCGCCAGAGCGAGGCAAACCACGAATGTCAGAATCCAGTCAGAGGGCTTGGTGATCTTGACAAGATAGTCGAGCTGCTCTGGCGATGCGGCTCGCTGCAGTGCAACGCTACGAAATGCCCGTTGCGGCCCTTCGGTCACGCTCTCATCCTCCTGCTGCGGTCGGTCGAAGGCTTGCTATTTGGTATTCAAAACTATTAATTCTGCCGAAAATGCATAATGCGGAATAATACACGAAAGCGACTTTCGAACAACCGAACCGTCGGTTTCGCCAAGATCAATCGGGAGCACGTCTCTGATGCAGCACTCTTTTCGGTCTGCACTGGCGAAGCGAGGCGGACCGGACTATGCTTCGTTCGCGATGCTCCGAGATATTTCCGAATTGGTGGCGATCGGCGTCAGGAGGTTGGCGCTCATTTTCGCTGAACGCGGAGAAGCCGCCGCTCGCGGGCGGCTGCCGGAAGCCGTTACGGCCCCGCAGATTATTGCGCTTCCGGCATCCGTAAAATCGCTGGGCTTGGGACTTGCGATCGTTCTGATCGGGACGAATGTGTCCGGCAGCGGTGTTTTGAGCGAGAGCGACATCAAGAAAGTGGAAGACCTCAAGCCGCTTTTTCAGAATTTGATGGGAGATCTTGTTCAAACGTCCAAGCGATCGGATATCGCCAGTGGCGACGCAGAGTGCATCAAGTCGACCGTTCGAGACCTTCTTGAAATATCTCAGGAGCTTTCGAGCTATGAATATTTGATCACGATCGAAAAGGACATGACTGATTTTAGCGACAACGACGCGATGCGGGACGTCGTAAGATTTGCCGTCGACAAATCGAACACCATTCTGTCCGACGAACGCAAACGTCTGGTACAATTGGCGGAGCAGTGCACGCGCTTTCCTTTGTCCTCTGGCAAGACGCAACAGGCCCTGCAATTCATCGACACCACGAGCGGTATTTTGAGGGCAATTCAAGCGCGTCTCTGACGACAAGCAGGCCGCCGAACGGGAATTGTGCTTTCATCGAACCATGGCAAGCCCGGCAGTTCGTTCGCGCGCATGACGGTAAAGGGGGAGACGCTCAAACGGCAAGCTCGGGACCGAGGCCTCGCTCCACCGAATGGAAAACGTGCGATCCAAAGTTGGCGATCCTCATGTCGCCTCATTTGCCGGGCGGTGGGGGAGGAGAGTCGGCGTGCTGCTGTGTGTAAGTGAACTCAATCCTTGTGAATGACAACGAAACTCCACCGGACACGAGATCAAGTTGGTCCGCGGTCAACTCGCCAAGTTTCGCATTCTCGACGTTTCGGACATTGCGTTGCTCCATCAGCCTTTACGACGGCTCGGTTGCCGTCGATAAAATCTAAATGCAGAGCCCTGTTCCAATATGTGATGGAGATCACTGATCGATCGAGGGTCTACGGACCCAATCCGGCCGACACGTATGCCTTCGGCGCCGTACATGAGTCTGGCATCTTTCGAAGGTCCGGCGATGGGAAGCTATTCGCTCGAGATCGTTTCGTTCTTCGGCGCGGATGACCTTTCGATCATGCTGAGCGCGGCCGCCGCCGCCCTGACGTGATCGACGCAGCACCGCTCGGCGAGGTCGGGGTCGCCATTCCGGATCGCGCGCCAGATCGCGGTGACCTCGCGCAGGCTCTTGTTGATTCGTTTCGGCTGCGACATCGACGTAATTCGCAGGAGCGTGATCCGGTCGTGCAGCGGCCGAAGCATTCGCTCGACGAAGGAATTTCGACAGCCGCCGATCAGCGCCGCGTAAAACTCAGTCTTGGCTTCAAGGGCGGCTGGCAAGTCGCCTTCGGCGAGCGCAGCGTTCAACTTGGCGAGTGCGTCACCGATCCGGCGCATGACGGCTGGGTCACGCAGACGGGCGCACTCGCGGGCGGCGAATCCTTCGAGCAAGGCGCGCGCCGCATAGAGCTGCTTTGCCTCGTCAAGGCTGATGGTGCTGACGACCGGACCGCGATGGGGGACCGTCGTAACCAGACCATCAGCTTCCAGTAGACGGAGCGCCTCGCGAATCGACGGCCGGCTGACGCCCGTCATCTCGCAAAGCTCACGTTCGACCAGGCGCTGGCCCGGTTTCAAGGTCCCGGACATGATCGCTTCGCGCAGCTTTTGCGCGACCCGCGAACGAACGGTTGGAACGTCTTCGATCCGAAGCGTGGATTGCAGTTCAGCGCGCTGGTCCATGGTATATCGCCTCCATCTTCCGCGACGATGAGGATGCCGATCGGCTTGAGGGTGTCCGGAACAATCTCCGGCAGGAGATCCACAGCCTTGACGTCAGTAGCCCGGCGTCCACGTTCGAGCCGCGCGCTGACGGCGCGGCCGATGCCGCCGGTCTCACGGGTCAGCGCGGCATTTCGGCTCGATGCGTCAGCCATTGAAGCCATCCGTTGCGGATCGTTGGTTTGCGCTCACGCGATGGACCAGCCTCCGTCGATCGGGAGGGTCGCGCCTGAAATGTCCTGCGCAGCCGGGCCGCACAGGAAGACTGCCATCGCCCCGACAGCTTCCATGGCGACAAACCGTCCGGTCGGCTGGCGTGTCGCCAGGTAGTCGCGCGTCGCTTCATCGACGCTGCGGCCTTCGGCGGCCGCGATCGATGCAATCTTTTCCTGAATGGCCGGCGTCGGCAGCGTGCCCGGGCAGAGCGCGTTGCAGGTAATTCCGCTGGCGCTGGTTTCGATCGCGACCGCCCGCGTCATGCCGAGCAGACCGGTCTTCGTCGTCACGTAATCGATGCGTTCCGGGACGGCGCGGGTCGCATAAATCGAGGCTATGTTGATGATGCGGCCCCATCCGCGTTTCTTCATAGCAGGCAAGGCAAGGCGGATCAGGTGAAACGGCGCCGACAGATTGACGGCCAGCGCTTCTTCCCATCGTTCCGGCGCAAAGGTCTCGACCGGCGCAAAATGCCGGACCACCGCGTTATTCACCAGGATATCGATCGCCCCAACACTGCCGAGCAGGTCAGCCATCATGGCTTCGATGGGCGCGCGCTGCGAGAGGTCCGCCGCAACGCTCACGGTATCAACCTGGAAGCGGGCGCGAAGGCGATCCCTCGTCTCTCTCGGCTCGACCAAGTCGTGCAGGACAATATTGACGCCCGCGCCGGCCAGGCTTTCGGCGATCGCCTGTCCGAGGCCTGCGGTCGCCCCGGTGACAAGAGCCCATTTGCCCTTCAACATCGGATCGACCTTCCCGCGCTATTTCCGTGGTGGCAGATGCTCGCCGCGCGCATGTCCTCACGCACCAGACCATGGCCCAGCGTCGCATTGGCGAAGGCCGCGTCGCCGCGTGCTGAAAGCTTGGTAGTCCCGATGATGGTCGCGCCATTGTCGATCCCGCGCGCGATGCCGATCGCCTGACGGCTCCACGGGTGATGGCGTGCCTCGAACACACAGGAGAGAAAATCCAATGGGCAGATCCTGGCTTTCGCGATGACGTCCGCACCGAAGCGGCGATGATCGACTGCAACCGGGGCGCCCGCCAGCTGCCGCGCCAAAGACTCACCGCCTGATCCGATCGACCCGGTCGTCATTGCAATCGTCCCCTGGCTCGATCGCTGCCGGGATCTAGCCGCGCATTTCCACGCCGGCCCATTCCTCGATAACTTTCGCGATCGACGTGAAGTCCGATGAGGGGCCGAATTTGGCGTTGGTGATCGCAAGTATCTGCCGGACGACAGAACCGCAGACCATCGGAACGCCCATGGCCTCGGCTTCATCGACGCAAAGCCGTACATCTTTGTAGGAAAGGCCGGTAGTGAAGCCGAAATCAAAGGTGCCGGGAAGCACCGCGCGGGGAAACTTGTCCTCTGACGCGCTGTTACGTCCGCTGCTGGCATTGATGATGTCGATCAGCACCTTGGCGTCGACGCCGCCCTTGACGCCCATCGCCACCGCTTCGGAGGTGATCACCAGCGCCGCTGCCGCCATCAGATTATTGGCGAGCTTTGCGGTCTGCGCCGTGCCCGGCTTGTCACCGCAATAAAACAGCTTTCCGAAATTCTTCAGGATCGGCTCGACCCTCTCGTAGGTCGCTTTGGGACAGGAAACCATCACCGCGAGCGTACCGTTCGCCGCACCCTTGATGCCTCCGCTGACGGGCGCATCGACCAGTGTCAGGTTCCTGGGTTTGAATTCTTCCGCGACCAGCTTGGCCGCGCCGGGGCCGCTGGTAGACAAATCGATCACGATGCTGGCGCGGTTTCCCGCAATGATTCCGTCGGGGCCCAGCGTGACGGCCTTTACGATATCCGGGGTCGGCAGGCTGATCAGGACGATATCTGCCGCGGAAGCGACCTCCGCCGGCGATTTAGCCAGGTGCGCGCCGCGCGCCTGCAACGGTTTGGTCGCCTCAGTCTGTGTGTCGTAAACGCATAACGAATAGCCGACGTTCAGCAGTCGCGCCGCCATCGCTCCGCCCATCCGGCCAACGCCAACAAAGCCGATCGTCTCTTCCGCCATCGTTTCACTCCCTGTCGCGCCGCCTGAGGGGTAGGCGCTCTTCATGTTCTTGTCGCGGCGGACTTGCTTTCGTCAAATGTCCAGATTGTCAGCTAATCTGTCAAGTATGAGATTGCGGTCGACACGCCACGGCTGACCGGCCTAGGATTTGGAAAACGTGAAATCGGGGAATTCGCTCGGTGCGGCAAGATGAAGGGCAGGGTGCCAGTGCAACGCTGGCGCATTTCGTTGCTGCCACGACGTGGACGGATGTCGCGGCGCAGAGTCATGAGGCGAAACGGTCGATCCTCAACTTCTTCGCCACCGCGCTCGGTTCGGCCTATGACCCCGCGGTCACCGCCGCGCTACGAACGTTGTCGCCCTTCAGCGGCGTTGCAACGTCCACCATCATTGGCCGGCCCGAACGGCTCGATGCGCTCGGCGCGGCGTTCATCAACGCGATCTCTGCCAACCTGCTCGACTTCGACGATACGCATCCGGACACGATCATTCATCCGGCGGCTCCGGTGGCCGCGCCGGTTCTGGCGCTGGCGCAAACGCGCAGGGTTTCCGGCCGCGATGCCATTACGGCCTTTGTCCTTGGGGTGGAGGTGGAGTGCCGAATCGGAAACGCGGTTTCGCCGGGACACTACGCCCGCGGCTGGCACATCACGTCGACCTGCGGGGTATTCGGCGCGGCGGCCGCCTGCGCCAAGTTGCTGGGCCTGACGGCGGATGGCATCACCAATGCCATCGGCATTGCCGCGAGCCAATCGGCGGGCATCGTCGAGAATCTTCCGACCGCGGCCAAGAATGTCAGTGTCGGCGGCGCCGCGCGCAACGGCCTGTTTGCAGCATTGCTTGCCGCGGAAGGTTACAGTGCTTCTCCCCACGCCATCGAAGGGCCGCTCGGATGGGCACGCGCCATGGGGGACGAACCCGATCTCGGGCGTCTGGTTGGAGGTCTTGGCGGGACCTGGGAGATCGCGAAAAACACCTACAAGCCCTACCCCGCGGGGATCGTCTTTCATGCCGTGATCGATGCCTGTTTTGATTTGCGAACCCGGCTGAACCAACGCACTGACGATATCGCATCGGTAACGGTGCAGGGTTCGGCGCTCCTGCTGGCGCGGGGCGATCGTCAGGTTCGCAACGAACGCGATGCGCGCGTCAGCCTTCACCATTGCGCCGCCTGCGCGCTGTTGCTCGGAGTGGCGGGAATGACCGAATTTGCCGAGGCGGTAGTCTTTCGGCCCGACATCGTGTCGCTGCGTCAAAAAGTGAGGGCGGAGCTTGACACGTCTCTTCCGGACGGCGCGGCACGCGTCAATATCTGCCTGACCTCGGGAGAGATTATCAGTGCGGCCGTGATGGCGGCGCGAGGCAGTCTTACCAAGCCGCTTCCCGACGGCGACATCGAAGCAAAACTGCGTGATTGTTCAGGGCGCGGCGGAACGGCATGGAATGCAACCACTCTTATCGAAGATGTATGGCGGCTGGACAACCTTGACGACGCGTCGCGCTTGATGACAGCGCATCACGCGACGGGAAATACCGACTCACTGTCAATTCGCGCCACACGCGACAAGAACGAAGTGTGACCGTTCAGGCCGGGAAGCATCCTTTCAGGCGCTGAGCAGGCCTTGTCCGAGGAATGCGTCCTCATCTTGTGCTCCGGGAAGTACGAAGAAATAGCCGCCGCCAACCGGCTTGATGTACTCCTCAAGGGGTTCGCTGCTGAGACGCTTCTGAACCGTTAGAAAGCCGGCACTTAGATTGGACTGAAAGCACACGAACAACAGGCCCATATCGAGCTGCCCGGCAGTGGAGATACCACGCGAGTAGTTATAGCCCCGGCGCAAAATAAGACTGGTTTCGCTTTTCTTATTCCGTGGATTTGCAAGCCGGATATGCGCATCGAGAGCAATGCTCTCGTCCTGCGGATTGCTCGCGTAAGCGGGCACATCGTGCTCATTGTTCATGCCGAGCGGCGCACCGCTCATCTTGTTCCGACCGATGATCCTTTGCTGCTCTGCGAGTGGGGTACGGTCCCAGCGTTCGACCAGGTTGCGAATGATGCGTACAACCTGATAGGTCCCGCCTGCAGTCCATGCGGGCTCGTCGCTTCCCGGCTGCACCCAAACCATTCGCTCCATAAGCGCGGCGTCGCTGACCGCAAGATTGGCAGTGCCATCCTTGAATCCCAGGAGGTTGCGCACGGTGTCCTTGCCGGCCCGCTTGATCGTATGCGGCGGCAGAAAGCCATCAAGCTTCCAGCGTAGTGCCAAAAGGTCGGGAAGATTCTTGATCACGTCCCGCAACGCGTGGATATTGGTCTCTGAAGTGTTGGAGCAGATCTGCAGCATGAGGTCGCCGTGGCACGATTTCCGATCGAGCGCGTCGTTGGGGAACTGCTCCATCGTGATGAGACGCCGTGGCTTCGATGCAGCGATGCCGAAACGATCATCGAACAGCGAAGCACCGACCGCGACCGTCATCGTCAGGTTGTCGGGATAGATCTGTGGGCCCAACAGCCCTGAATCCGGGGGTGGCAATCTCGGATCAAGCGTCGGCGCAGGCCCTCCCTGAGTCAGAAGTGCTATTCGTTTCGTTAGGATACGGAGCAGCTTTTCGAGGCCCGCGCGATTGTCCGCAAGCACGTCAAATGAGGCGAAGAGTGCAGCGGCCGGCTGCGGTGTAACGACGCCTGCCTGCCGCGGTCCGTAAAACGGCTGCGAGTCGAGTGTCCCGTCGCTTTCCTGCTCCGCCCGGCAATCCGCGTCAGCCGCGGAGGCCGGTGTCATCCGGAGCGCGGCGAAGCTGCCGGCGCCGAGCCCCTGCAACAGACGCCGACGCGTCGGTGCTCCGGCTTGCTCGCCAGAATCGTCGCCCGTGACAGCGGCCGGTTGCTGGCCCTCGTTCTTATCCACCATGTGCGATCTCAATCCAGACCGAGGGTTCCGCGCAACTGCGAGAGATCCTCGGCCAATGCAGTAATCGCGCCTTTGAGGGCGTTGCGGTCGGATGCGGAAAGTTTGTCGTAGTTTTGAAACTGCCCTTCCTGGCCGCGATAACGGCCAAGGAGGGTGTCCACCTTCGAGAAATTCGTCCGAATGCGCGCCTCGAGCTCCGAATTTCGCTTGGCGATCAGTGGGCGCAACAAGTTGAAGATCTTCTGCGCGCCGTCGACATTTGCCTGAAAATCCGAAAGATCGGTGCCGCTGTAGCGATCTTCCTCGCCGCTGATCTTGGTTGATGCGACTTCTTCGATCAGATCCGAAGCCCCGCCAACCATTTTGGCGGGTGGTATGGTGAGCCCGCCAAGGCGGCTTTGCAGGTCCTGCGTGTCCCGCACCAATCGGTCGGCCAGCGGCTGCATGCCTGCGGTGCTCTTATCAGCAAATAGCGCTTTCTCGATCCGGTGGAAGCCAGCGAAGGCGGGATCATTTTCCTTCATTTCAAAGTCATCGGCGCGCGCATCCATGCTCTTGTCGAGATCGCTGAAGAGTTCGGCAACCGGCTCTATGCGCTCATAGTGCCGACGCGTTGGCGCATATAGATTCCGCGCCTCGTCCAACTTTCCAGCCTTCACGGCTTCGGCGAAGCGCTTGGTCTGCTCGACGAGATCGCCGACTTCCTTGGCCACGTAGACCTTATACTCGGCGAGCGGGCCAACCAGATCCAGCGCGCTCGGCTCGCCCGCTGACGTGCTCGTTGCCGCGGCCGCGACGGTAAGCTCGCCTTTCGGATTGGTGAGCAATCCGCATGTCATCTGGTACTGGCCAGCCTTCAGGTTAGCGGTGAGCGACTGCACAAATCCGGGAACGATATTTTCGCGTTCCTCGACTACCGTCACGCCATCCAGAATTTCCCATTCGACCGCCCGCTTGCTCTGATTTTTGATTTTGAATGTCGTCTTCCCGGCCGGGACCGATAGGGTGTTAGGTTCACAACCTTTGTCGGTAATGGTGACGGAGACAGGTTGCGATGCGTCTTGCGCCGCCGCCAGGCCGGGATTGCAAACCGCGACGCCTGCGAACACGGACATTGTGCAGGCGGTCCACAAAGGCCGACATGCGATACCCGTCGGCGGCACAGAACAGAACGGCCTCATTGGCTAATGTCCTTCGAAAGCGGACTCATCAGGCGGTCCGGGAAACGGGATGCGGACGCCCCTGCAGGTAGAACATGGACAAGGCCGGCAACAGGAATGCCAAATAGGCGATCACCTCTCCGACGGTCGGGGCGTCCTGGTAGCCGAAAATGCCCGCCAGCAGCGTCCCGACGAGGCCGTCGCTGGGCAGGATGCCGCTAACATCGAATGCGGTCTTCTGCAGGGCATTCCAAAAGCCGGCTTCATGGAACGCGCGGACCGCACCGGCCAAAAGGCCAGCCGCGACAAAAATGATGAACACGCCCGTCCACCGAAAGAACGTCGCAAGATTGAGCTTGATACCGCCGCGATACATCCCGACACCAAATGCGAATGCGCAGAGAATTCCGAGGACGGCGCCGATCGGCACACCGATGCCGACGTCCTGTTGCACGGTCGCGATCAGGAAGAACACGGACTCAAGACCCTCGCGACCGACCGCAAGAAACGCCATCGCCGCCAGTGCCAATCCGCGACCATCGCCCGATCCGGTGGCGGCATCGATGGAGTCGTGCAGCTGGGACTTGATCGAGCGCGCCGCCTTCGCCATCCAGAGCACCATCGACGCCAAGATGCCGGTTGCAATCAAGGCAACGCACCCCTCGAACGTCTCTTGCATCCTCTGCGGGAATTCGGCGCCGGCGATTTCCAGTCCAATTCCGAGCGCGGTGCAGATCAGCAGGGCGAGCAGGACCCCGAGCCAGACCGCTGGTAGTGCATCCTGGCGGCCGGTCTTTTTGAGATATCCGGCAATGATGCCGACGATCAGCGCAGCCTCAATCCCCTCGCGGAGCATGATCAAGAACGCGACGAGCAAGAACTGTTCCCTTCGTGTGGCCTTGCAACTAAGGTTGTCCTACCACTGCAGGAACGCTTTCATGATTGGAATCGTTAAAAGATTGCCGCCTGCGGTACTGTTCCGCGCATTGATTTTTAGAATGATTCTTATTTGGAGGCCGGTCACGGCGTTCGCGATCGCCGCTCGGCCACCGTTCCCGTTCGGCAAGATTTTTCCGGGTCAGGCTCACTTGAGTACTGCAACGTCGTTGGGCACGGCCTTTGAGCGGTCGTATTGACAGGAATAACAAGATAGCTTCAGCTGGCGGCGTCTAGGAGTGCCGATCTTGTCAGTCGGCAAAGGGAATCTGGTACGGTTCGCCGGTTGTTGACAGTGAACCAAATCCAGAGCTGCGCCCGCAACTGTAAGCGGCGAGTCCTTCTTCGGAACGCCACTAGGCTTTTACGACAAAGCCCGGGAAGGCGAAGAAGGATTGTGACCCGCGAGCCAGGAGACCGGCCTGGACACGTCATCCTTCCGGCGTGCGGTGCGCGCGCACGGGGCGGTTCTTTCGCTGCGGTGACATAAAATGTCTTGCGGATGGAGGGGCCGCCGTGGCTGCGCACGCGAAGTCGATTGTTCTGAGGGATCAGTCTGAAGCCGCGCTGCCTGGCCTTCAGGGCCGGATCGTCGGAATCTACAGCATTCTCATTATTGCCAATCTGTCGGCCTGGATCTGGGCGCTTCATTGCGTTCGCCCTGCAGCCGGTTCTCATGGGAACTGCGGTGCTCGCCTATAGCCTGGGGCTACGTCACGCCATCGACGCGGACCATATCGCGGCGATCGACAACGTAACACGGAAGTTGATGCAGGAAGGAAAGCGACCGGTCGCCGTCGGCTTTTTCTTTGCGCTCGGGCATTCGACGGTTGTCGTACTCGCTTCGCTCGCCGTAGCGCTGACTGCGAACGTGCTAAGCGATGAACTCGCCGCTTATCGCGATATCGGCGGCATCATCGGGACATCAGCCTCGGCGCTGTTTCTCTTTTTGATCGCGATCGCAAATCTCGTTGTATTGCGGGGCGTGTACCGGACCTTTCGGCTTGTCGAGCGCGGCAATAGCGTAGCGGAAGAGGACATTGATGCTCTGTTGCAACAGCGCGGCTGGCTTGCGAGGCTGTTCAGGCCGCTCTTCAGGCTGGTTTCGCAAAGCTGGCAGCTCTATCCGATCGGTCTTTTGTTTGCGCTCGGTTTCGAAACCGCGAGCGAGATCAGCCTGTTCGGTCTTTCGGCTCAGACTTCCAACTCGGTATCCATCTGGTCGCTCCTGATTTTTCCGGCACTGTTCGCAGCCGGCATGACGCTGGTCGACACCACCGACGGGGTCCTCATGCTGGGCGCGTACGGCTGGGCGTACCGAAATCCGCTGCGCAAACTGTTCTACAATCTGACCATTACCTCGGTGTCCGTGTTGGTGGCGCTGGTGGTCGGTGGCATCGAGACGCTTGGCCTGATCGCGGATCGATTTCATCTACAGGGCGTATTCTGGAATGCGATCTCTGACCTCAACGAAAATTTCGGCACGCTCGGTTACGGCATCGTTGCCCTGTTCGTCGTGAGCTGGGGGATATCGTTCCTGGTCTATCGCTTCAAAAGATACGACCTCTATGGCAGGCTGGAATGATTCCAGTCTCGGTTACTTGACGTCTTCATCATCTGGCTGTTTCTCGATTGGATCGATCGTCGCGGCGGGGGCCCTGTGCTTAAATATCCTGAAACAGTTTCAGTGACATGGGTCGGCATCGCGGCGGTGTGCTTCTTCATGGTGAAGGATTGTCAGGCAGCGGATTTTTCCGTTGTCAATCCGATGCCGGTCAAAGCGCCGCCGGTCGCAGGCCTCTACGACTGGACCGGGTTCTATGTGGGTGGACATATGGGCTATGCCGGCGGAAACTCGAACTGGACCGCCAATCCGACGCAGGCCGGACTGCCATCGAGCTCCGGCTCGGTCGACATGTTTCTCCCGCTCGATGATCCCGCTGAGGCTGGAAGCTTTTTCCTCGGAGTTCAGGGCGGCTATAATTATATGCTGGCCAATCGCATGGTGCTCGGCGTGGAAGCCGACGCCTCGTTTCCCGCCTTTCAAAATCTCGACGGGCTGTCGATCGGGGGCCTGACCAACTTCAACTCGCCGGTCGTGGGCGCTGCGAGTTACGGTGAGACGGTGCTGTCGTTCGGCACGCTGCGCGGCCGCGTCGGCTATGCGCCCGGAAACTGGCTGTTTTATCTGACCGGCGGCCTCGCCTGGAGCTATGATCGGCTGTCGCTCACGCAAGTTTCCAGCGGTGTCAACGACTCTCCCTTGCTGTGGCGTTTCGGCTGGACCGCCGGTGCGGGCGTCGAAGTGCCCGTTGCGCCGAACTGGACCGCGAAGGGCGAATATCTGTGGACCGGGTATCCCACCGCAACCGCCAATTACCCCGACCTGGCACAGAGGATCAGCTCCAACCTGGCCCTGCAGGAATTTCGTTTGGGCTTGAATTATCACTTCAGCGGCGACGCGCCAGTGTCGAACGGCGCAGCATCGTTGACGCCGTATGCTGACATGATCAGCCTGCACGGCCAGGCCACGTTCACCGAGCAGGCCTATCCATCGTTCCGCTCGCCCTACGCGGGCACCAACAGCCTGAACGGTACCGCGCAGGGGCGTGAGACCGTCGATGCCACGCTGTATGCCGGCTTAAAGCTGTGGCAAGGGGCCGAGTTATGGTTCAATCCCGAAATCGATCAGGGGTTCGGCTTCGATAACACCCATGGTTTGGCCGGCTTCCCCAGCGCCGAGTCGTACAAGCTGGGCGCGACCTATCCCTATGCGCGCGTCCAGCGCGCCTTTGTCCGGCAGACCATCAATCTGGGCGGCGATACCGAGAAGGTGGACGACGACGTCAACCAGTTCGCGGGCACGCGCAGCGCGGACCGGCTGGTGCTGACGGTCGGCCGGTTCGCCGTCGTCGACATCTTCGATACCAACAAATATGCCAACAATCCGAAGACCGATTTCCTGAACTGGTCGGCGGTCAATACCGGCACTTTCGATTATGCCGGCGATGGCTGGGGCTACACCTACGGCGCTGCCGCCGAATGGTATACGGGACGCTGGACGCTGCGCGCCGGCGTTTTCGACCTGTCGGCGACGCCCGCGGGGGGCGTCAGTCCAACGGGCTATGAACTCGATCCGACCTTTCACAATTTCCAGATGGTCGGAGAAATCGAGGAGCGTCACGAGCTGTGGGGGCAACCGGGCAAGATCAAGATCACTGGATACCTGGAACGTGGCAGCATGGGCGCTTATTCCGATGCGGTTTCGCTGGCTGCCGCGACCGGCCTGCCTGCCAACATCAATGCGGTTCGCTCCTATACCGGCCGGCCGGGCGTCAGCGTCAACCTTGAACAGGGGATCACCGATACGCTGGGCGTGTTTGCGCGCGCCGGTTGGGCCGACGGCAACGTCGAGCCGTGGGACTTCACCGACGTCGACCGTACCGTCTCGGCGGGTATCTCGCTCAACGGCAAGGGGTGGGGCCGGCCGAACGACACCATCGGCGCCATCGGCATCCTCAATGGCATTTCCGCCGAACACATCGCGTTTCTCAATGCCGGAGGCCTGGGCATTCTCGTCGGCGACGGCCAGTTGAGCAATTACGGCATGGAGAAGATTTTTGAGACCTATTACAGCTACGCGCTGACGGCTTCGTCGCGGCTGACCTTCGATTACCAGTTCGTCAACGACCCCGGCTATAACGCCGACCGTGGCCCCGTCAACATCTTCGCCGCTCGCTACCACTGGCAATTCTAGCGGAAACTTCCGATTGCAAAAGCAGGACCGCTCCTGCAGGGCCTCCACCCGGCTCAGCGGACGTGAATGATTAGTTTGCGCCGTAATCGGCGGCATCCGGGTGACGAAGGCAGGGCTTGAACCTCCTATAACGGCATTGACTCATCCCGTCCCAAAATTCTACCGTCAGTGTGACGGTTCCCTTGTTGGGGATCAAAAGGGAATGCGGTGCGGGGAAATTGCCCCAATGCCGCGGCTGCCCCCGCAACTGTAAGCGGTGAATCTTGCGTCAAACGCCACTGGGAGCCTCGGTCCTGGGAAGGCGGCGCAAGGTATCGATCCGCGAGCCAGGAGACCTGCCGTCAGCCGTGGTCACACGCGAAGATGTCGGTCGGGGAGTACAGACATCAGCTTCACCGACGACGCGATAGCGCGACGGTGAGACTTGGTTCGCTGTGACGTGCCACCGATTACAACCCGAGGTCTGCCTATGTCTTCCATCGTTGATGCCGCGTAAACGACGTCGCGCGCCCCTGTCGCAAACCACTGTCAATTCGTTTGAAGGCAGCGGGAACGACAACAATCTCGAAGGAACGAATTTTCGTCGTGCCACGCTGCTAACGGACAGCAGTCAGCTGCGACGATCGTACCGACGGCAAATGCGTTACCGGGGCGTTTTAGCAATTCCTTTCCCGGGGGCTAATCAGGCTGCGAGCCGTCATCATCACAGCCAAAACCTGGAAGCTCCGGGCCGGCGCGCCAGATCGGAGGCGCATCAAGAAGTGGCACTCAGGAAAGTGGAGTATCGGTTCATGAAGAAGATACTCATTATTGGCATCGGAGCCGGAGATCCCGAATATATCACGATGCAGGCCGTTAAAGCCCTCAATGAGGTGGACGTCTTCTTCATCATGGACAAGGGACCCGGCAAGACGAAGTTGATCGAGCTTCGCAAGGAAATTTGCCGGCGTTATATCAGGGGTAACGACCATCGGTTCGTCGATGCGACCAGTCCGGGATGGACGCGCGGCGCAGAAGACTATCTTTCGACCGTCGATGACCTCAATCGCGACAAGCAGGCGTTGTTCGAGAAACTGATAGCGGAGGAGATGGCGGACGGCGAATGCGGTGCCTTCCTGGTGTGGGGCGACCCGACACTCTACGATAGCACGATCCGCATCATCGAAGTCATCGCGCAGAGTGGTCGGCACCAATTGGATTACCAGGTCATTCCCGGCATCAGCAGCATTCAGGCGCTCGCAGCGAAGCATAAGACAACGCTCAACCGCATCGGTCAGTCGATCGAAATTACCACAGGGCGAAAGATGGCGGAGGGCTTCCCTGACAATATCGATAGCGTCGTCGTCGTGCTTGACGCCGAAAACACCTACAAGCGGTTTGCGGATCAGGATATCGATATCTACTGGGGTGCGTATGTCGGTACGCCGGACGAACTCCTGGTGTCCGGCAAGCTCAAGGACGTGGCCGACGATATTGAACGGATCAGGGCGGATGCCCGGCGTGCGAATGGATGGATCATGGATAGCTACCTCATGCGAAGGGGCCGCGATGCCAAGATCTGAAGGCCCGTCGCTGGTTGGCTCGCAACCGTGGACGTTTCAGCGTCTACGACATCATGAGAGAAATATAGCATCGCCAATTTCGCGGTGGCAGCGACACATCGAAGGAAACGTGGTGTGAATCGTTCGGAGGCATTTGAGGTGAAGGGCTGGTGCCCCGGTGCTTTGCGCCCGATGCAAAGTGGCGACGGACTTGTCGTCCGTATACGCCCACGATCCGGTGCGTTCAGCCCGCACGAATTGAGAGTACTCGCCGACGCGGCACGGCGTTTCGGCAACGGTCACATCGATCTGACCCGGCGGGCCAATCTGCAGCTCCGGGGCGTCAGCGAAGGTTCCTTGCCGCCATTGCATGAAGCGATCGCTGGACTCGGACTTCTCGACGAGAGTCCGGACGGCGAGGCAGTGCGCAACGTGATGATCAATCCTCTCGCTGGAATTGATCCTGCCGAAGTGCTGGACGTCAGAAGCATTGGTCGAGAGCTCGCGCGACGGCTGGCGTCTGAAAAATCCATCTGGATGCTGCCGTCCAAGTTTGGCTTCGTCGTCGACGGCGGTGGTGTTCTGTCTCTTGCGGAGCAACGCGCCGATGTGCGTCTTATGGCTATTGGACATGGTCCGGAGGCTGCATTTGCAGTCGGCCTCGAAACGCGGACGGGAATAGACTGGCTTGGTTCAATCTCGCCCGATGGCGCGGCGACGGCTGCGATTGAGATAGGCCTTGCCTTCATCAATGTTGCATCGCGCGAACCGCGGCAACGCATGCGCGACCTTTCCAACGAGGGCTTTACGTCTATTCGGTCAGCAATGAGATCAAGGCTCGATATATTGCCCGAAAATCCGCAAAAGGCGGATTTGCCGCTGAATCGTCGAATCGGTGTGATTGAGCTCGGCTCGGGTCGGTTCGCGGTGGGAATCGCAGCGCCTTTTGGGCGCGTCGAGACCGGTCAGCTTAGGAAGCTCGCGGACACGATCGTGGCCCATGGCGGCGAGGAAGTCAGGCTTTCGCCCTGGCGCGCGCTCTATGTCGGGTTACCCAGCCGGCAATCGGCACAGAGCACTCTTGATGCTGGCGCACGCGACGGATTGATTACTGATCCGCGCGATCCCTTGCTCCGGATCGAAGCCTGCCCGGGCGCTCCCGGTTGTCAGTCGACCGCTCTGGACACACGTGGTGACGGGCGCCGGATTGCGGGTTTGTTGCCTCGTTTTCGTTTCGAGGGGACGGTTCATGTCTCCGGCTGCGCCAAAGGGTGTGCGAAGTCGGGACCAGCCGACCTGGTGCTCGTCGGTTCCGAGGGCCGTTATGGCATCGTGCGCAATGGGACCGCGAGGGATCACGCAACACGCCATCTCTCTTTCGCCGAGATTGCTGCCGATCCCGGCAGCATTTTCGGCATCGATCAGGGTCACGGGCATGACTGAATTGCGCTCCTACATTCGGGATGGAGCCGAAATTTACCGCAATTCATTTGAGATCATCCGCGCCGAGTCCGATCTCTCCCGCTTTGGGCAAAGGGAGGAAAAGGTCGTCGTCAGGATGATCCACGCCTGCGGGATGGTCGATATCGCCGACGACACCGTGATGTCCCCGACCTTTGCCGCGTGCGCGTCCGACGCATTGTTGGACGGCGCTCCCGTCCTGTGTGACGCGAAGATGGTCGCACATGGCATCACCCGCAGCCGGCTGCCAGCAAACAACAGCGTCATCTGTACGCTGGACGATCCGGGCGTGGCGCAACTCGCTGCCGAAATCGGGAACACCCGATCGGCCGCGGCGCTGGAGCTTTGGCGGCCTCATCTGAAAGGCGCCATCGTCGCCATCGGTAACGCGCCGACTGCCCTGTTCCGGCTGCTCGAAATGCTTGACCAGGGGGAGGCGGCTCCCGCCGCGATCATCGGTGTTCCCGTGGGCTTTGTCGGGGCTGCCGAATCCAAGCAGGCCCTCGCGGCACAGACCCGCATTCCCTTCCTGGTTGTCCGTGGCCGCAGGGGCGGCAGCGCCATGGCCGTTGCCGCGGTCAACGCACTGGCGAGTGAGAGCGAATGATGGACCTTGGCGCGATCACGGGAACGGCCAGCGCTGGAACCCTCTACGGCATCGGCGTCGGACCCGGCGATATCAGCTATCTGACGCTGAGGGCGGCCGCGCTCGTGCGCGATGTCGATGTCATTGCTTTTTTTGCCAAGCGCGGACTTCAAGGCAATGCGCGCGGCATCGTCGATCCCCTGATGGGACCCGGCCGCCACGAGCTTAGGCTCGAATATCCTGTGACCAATGAAATCCCCCCTGAAGATCCTTCCTATCAGGAACAGATCGGCCGGTTCTACGAGGAATCCGCCGAGGCGCTGTCGGCGTTGCTTCGGCGGGGCAGGTCGGTCGGACTGCTGGGCGAAGGCGATCCGTTCTTTTACGGCTCGTTCATGCACATCTGGCGTCGTCTCGATAAGGTCTTTCCGATCGAGGTCGTGCCGGGCGTAACGGGCATGTCAGGCTGCTGGACGCGCGCTAACACGCCGATGACCTGGGGCAACGACATTCTCTCGGTGTTGCCGGGAACCATGGGTGAAGAGCAATTGACGCGCCGCCTCGCCGACACCGACGCCGCGGTGATCATGAAGGTCGGCACTCACCTGGCCAAAGTCCGCCGTGCCGTGACGGCGGCCGGCCTGCTGGCGCGCGCAATCTATGTCGAGCGCGGCACCATGCAAGGCGAGCAGATCATGCCGCTGTCCGAGGGGCCTGATGTCGGCAGCCCCTATTTTTCAATGGTGCTGATTCCCGGTCAGGGGAGGCGGCTGTGAGCGGTTCGCTCGTCATTGTCGGTCTCGGGCCCGGATCGATCGACCTGTTGACGCCTGCGGCCGCGCGATCGATTCGTGCCGCAACCGACCTGATCGGCTATGGACCCTATCTCGATCGAATTCCGGAAACCGTTCCCGGCCAGCGGCGTCACCCCACAGACAATCGCGTGGAGATCGAGCGCGCGCGTCACGCGCTTACGCTTGCCGCCGAAGGTCGGAAGGTTGCGGTCGTATCCGGTGGCGATCCCGGCGTATTCGCGATGGCGGCGGCGGTATTTGAGGCTGTCGAGCGCGGCGATCCGGATTGGCGAGACCTCGACATCCAGGTCGAGCCCGGCATTACCGCCATGCTGGCTGCTGCCGCCGAAGTCGGCGCCCCGCTCGGAGGTGATTTCTGCGCGGTCTCGCTGTCGGACAATCTGAAGTCGTGGGAGACCATCGAACGGCGGCTGCGGGCCGCCGCCGGCGGCGACTTCGTCATCGCGCTCTATAACCCCGCGTCAAAAGCCCGTCCACATCAACTCGGGCAGGCATTCGATCTGTTGCGAACGATCAAGCCGCCGCACGCCGTCGTGCTCTTTGTCAGGAAAGCAGCGACGCCCGAAACGCGTGTCATCGTTACGACCTTGGCCGAAGCCGATCCCGTGCTCGCCGATATGAGCACGCTGGTGATCATCGGGGCTGCGGCAACACGGCTGATTCCCCGAGCCGGGCGTCGGCCCTGGGTCTATACACCTCGAGCAGAACCGGGGATGGCGCGATGAGCGAGTTGCTCTTCCAGCCACTCGGCAGCGGCCTCCGCATTGTGCACGACATGCCCGTGCAGTTTATGCGGCCGCGCGACCATCACGACCGGGACGCCAAGCTTGCGCGCGGCCGTGATCTTCGCGTAGGTCGCTGCCCCACCCGAATTCTTGGAGACGAGCGCGTCGATCCTCTCCTGCTTGAGAAGCGCCATCTCGCCTTGCTCGTCAAAAGGACCCCGCTCGAACATCAAGCGGATATCGGCCGGCAGCGTGATGCCCTCCGGCGGGTCGATGGTGCGCGCGATATAGTGGTGGTGAGGACTCGCAGCGAAGGCGCCAAGTTCGAGGCGGCCAAGGCTGAGAAAAACCCGGCGTGGCTCCGGCCCGAGCGCATCGGCGGCGGCTTCTGCGCTTGCAACCGTGAGCCATTGGTCACCCGGCTCGGGCAGCCACGCCGGGCGCAAGATGGTGGTGAGCGGGATCGCAAGCTGTCCACAGGCGGCGACAGCATTCGACGAGATCTGATCGGCGTAGGGGTGCGTTGCGTCGATGACGGCCTCGATGGATTCCTGCGCAAGCCATGCTGCCAATCCGTCGGCGCCGCCGAAGCCGCCAATCCTGGTACGAACCGGTTGCATCCGCGGATTCGAAGTGCGTCCGGCCAGCGAGAGCGTCGTCTCAAAACGACGGTCAGCCGCAAGCAGATGCGCAAGGCCCGAAGCCTCCGTCGTACCTCCGAGGATGAGAACGCGCATCGGGACTTGTTCCATGACCGCTGAGCCCGCAATTTGCACAGGGCCGCGCTGGCTGTCCATCGTCGGCATTGGTGAGGACGGCGTGCAAGCACTTTCCTCCGTGGCCCGCCAGTTGATCCATTCGGCGGAACTGGTGGTGGGCGGCGCGCGCCATCTGGAATTGGCGAACGAATTCATTCGGGGCAAGCGTCTGGTTTGGCCGAGTCCCATCGGCGACGCATTCCCCGAGATCGCGTGTTATCGCGGGCGTCCCGTCGCGGTTCTGGCGAGCGGCGATCCCTTTCA
>JAJYAH010000485.1 GCA_021779635.1 Pseudomonadota bacterium
ACATGGCGCGAAACACGTCATGATGACGATGCAGCGTCTTCAAAAGATCCGGCGAAGCCTGTGACAGATATTTCTGACTCGCCTTCAGATGCGCGACCGTGGCGGCATAGCGGCGGGAGAAGTCGGTCTTCTTGGCCTCGAACGTCATCGCCTCGCGTATCTTGCCGGCGCGAACCAGTTCGGTCTCGCGCTCGATGACGCCGAGCAGTGTGCTCATCACATCCATCAGGTTCTCGGCGAGCTTGCGCGCCTCGGCGGGGGTCGAGGCCATCGGGACTGGCGCAGGCGCCGGCTGCCGTCGAGGGTGCTGGTTCATGTGTTGTTTCCCTGGACCTGGCTGGCCTGCTTGGCTTGCTGCAGAATCAGCTCGCGAAAGATGTCTTTGGAAATGCCGATGCCACCGGCCTTGGCGAAGGATTTCGAATATTGCTCGGTCAGCATCGAGCGCCACACGCCGGTGCCCGGCGTGTCGCCGAACGGGCCTTCGCCCTTGAGACCGTTGGTCATCTGCGAGAACATCTGGTTGATGAACATCGCCTCGAAATCGGTCGCCGTGGTCTTGGCCTTGGCTTGCGCCTGCGGCGACACCTTGGTCAGGGCATCCGCCAGCGTGTAATCCGGACGGCCGTTGTACGTCGCGATCGCGGCCTGGGACGCCGTTGCGGTGCGGGTGCTGTTGCCGGTATTCATTTGCATCACATCACCTCGATGTCGGCTTCGATCGCGCCGGCGGCTTTGATCGCCTGCAGAATGCCGATCAGGTCACGCGGGCCGATGCCTAATCCATTGAGGCCGTCGACGAGCTGCTGCAACGATACGCCGCTTTTCACCAGCGCGAATTTCTTGCCGTCTTCGGTAACCCCGACGCGGGTGTTCGGCGTCACCACGGTCCGCCCGCGCGACAGCGGACCGGGCTGGCTGACCTGCGGGCTTTCCGAGATCGAGACGGTGAGGTTGCCCTGGGCGACGGCGATGGTGGCGACGCGGACATCGCGGCCCATCACGATGATGCCAGAGCGTTCGTCGATCACGATTTTGGCAGCGAGGTCCGGTTCGACCTGCAACTGCTCGATCTCGGTCAGGAAGGCGACGACGTTGCCCTTGAATTCCGCGGGGATGGAGAGCTGCACGGTCGAGGGGTCGATCGGCTCGGCGCATTTGGCGCCGAGATAGTCGTTGACCGCGGCGGCGATCCGCTTGGCGGTGGTGAAATCGGCATTGCGCAGCGCCAGCCGCACATTGGGCAGGCGGTTGAGCGCGAATTCGATCTCGCGCTCAATGATGGCGCCGTTGGCGATGCGGCCGACCGTCGGCACGCCGCGAGTGATGCTGGCGGCCGCCCCCTGGGCCTCAAAACCGCCGGTCGAGATCGAGCCCTGCGCCACCGCATAGACGTTGCCGTCGGCGCCGAGCAGGGGGGTGACCAGCAGGGTGCCGCCTTCCAGATTCTTGGAATCGCCGAGCGACGACACCGTGACGTCCATCCGGGTGCCTTGGGTGCCGAATGCCGGCAAATTGCCGGTTACCATCACGGCGGCGACGTTGCCGGTGCGGATGGTGGCGCCGCGGATATTGACGCCCATGCGCTCAAGCATCGCCTGCAGCGATTGCTTGGTGAAGGGGATGTTGTTCAGGGTGTCGCCGGAGCCGTTAAGGCCGACGACCAGGCCATAGCCGATCAGCTGATTCTGCCGCACACCTTCAATGTTGGCGAGATCCTTGATCCGGGACGTCGCACCGGCTGGAATCGTGGACACTGCCAGCGACAGCAATGCGGCGCAGACCACCCCTAACACTCTCGCCGACAAAACGCTTGGCATCCTCTGCTCCCCGCTGAGGTTTTGGCTGGACCGGCGCATCACTCCCATGATGGCGATCCGGCATTAACCATGCGAGTGCCATGCCACAGCTTCTTTCGATATTAACGTATTGATTTTGTTATGAAAAAAAATTGAAGGCCGCGCCTTCATCCTGCGCCGTGCAGCGGCGAAACTGCCTCTGGAGGCAGATTTTGCCGGGCTATTTACGCTCCATTAACCATAAGCGGGCGAAGCTTCAGGCAACCCCGGTCCGGACGGGCGAAGCGATATCCAGACCGCTGGAGAACCCGGATGTCACTCTGCCGATTCGGGCCACGCAGGAAGTCAAGACCATGCGCATCTACGGACCGAACGGCACCACTCTCGGACCTGCGGCGACGAACGTCCGGCGAACCAGCTCCACCAGCTTTGCCCTGCCGGAGGACACAGCTTCCACCCCCGAAAGTCGCGCTGTGATGGCGCCCAAGACGGCGGCCAATATCGATGCGCTGCTGGCCATGCAGGGGATCGAGGATCCGGTAGAGCGCCGCAAACGTTCGGTGCAGCGCGGCAAAGGCGCGCTTGACGTGTTGGACGACCTCAAGATCGGCCTGTTGTCCGGCAAATTCAATGCCGCGACCGTCAGCCGGCTGCGGGACGCCGCCGCCAACCTCAAATCCTCCTCCGGCGATCCCGGCCTCGACGCGGTCCTGTCCGAGATCGAGCTACGGGTCGAAGTGGAACTGGCCAAGGCCGGACAGTTCTGACGCCAGGCGCCATTTACGCACAGCTTCCTGCGGGGGGCTCCCGCGGTGCACCGTTTCCGGCCAGCCGACGATATTGTCTGTCACAACCCGCCGCTATATAAGGCCCGCGCGGACGGACCCTTTTTCGTCCGCCTTGCACGTACAGATGGGCTGGCCTTGGAAAAGTTGAAGAATTATCGACCCTCCGAAAAAGAGCCTTTCATGAACGACCGCCAGCGCGATTATTTTCGCGCCAAGCTGCTGGCGTGGAAGGAAGAGATTTTACGGGAATCGCGGATCACATTGCAGACGCTCCAGGAAGAGAACGTCAATCATCCTGATCTTGCCGACCGTGCTTCGTCTGAAACCGATCGCGCCATCGAATTGCGCGCTCGCGACCGGCAACGCAAGCTGATCTCCAAGATTGACGCGGCGCTGCAGCGCATCGACGACAACACCTACGGCTATTGCGAGGAGACCGGCGAGCCGATCTCACTGAAGCGGCTCGAAGCCCGCCCGATCGCAACGCTGTCGGTGGAGGCGCAGGAGCGCCACGAGAAGCGCGAGAAGGTCTATCGCGACGAATAGGCGGCAGGCGTGTATTCAGGCGTGATCGCGCCGGCGCGAGCATCCTGACGCATGGCCCGTTGCCGTGACATGGCATTTTATTTGGCATTTCCGGAAGGCTGCCGCCGATGAACAGGATCCTCGCGGCTGCAGCAATCATTGCTGCTGCCCGCCGCGACCGCAGGCCGCTGCAACCGTTCCCCGCAGACGCGGCGCCGCAGGACGAGGCCGACGGATACCGCATTCAGGATGCGCTTCATGATCTGCTGGCCGCCGATTTCGGCGCGCTGGTCGGTTACAAGATCGGCTGCACCAGCGCGGTGATGCAGCAATATCTCGGAATTCCGCACCCCTGCGGCGGCGGCGTATTTGCAGAAGGCGTTCACGCCAGCGGTGTGTCGCTGCCCGCGAAAGATTTCGTCCGTGTCGGCGTCGAATGCGAGATCGCCGTGCGGCTCGCGCATGATCTTGAGCCATCGCAGGCGCCATTCACGGCGGACGCCGTCGCGCAAGCCGTCGAGGCGTATCTGCCCGCCATCGAGATCGTCGATGATCGTTATGCCGATTGGCAAACCATCGGCGCGCCGACGTTGGTGGCAGATGATTTCTTTGCCGCCGGCTGCGTGCTCGGAAAGCCCGTGGCGCGATCGGCAGCACCGGACTTGCTGGATGTCGTCGGCCGCGCCGTGATCAATGGGATTGAGGGTGGACGAGGCACCGGCGCCGACGTGCTCGGTCATCCGCACCATGCGCTGGCGTGGCTGGCCAGCCATCTCGCCGCCGGCGGCAAGGCCTTGCGCGCGGGCCAGATCGTTCTGACCGGAAGCCTGGTGAAGACCGTGTGGCTCAAGCCAGGCGACAGCGTGACGATGGATTTGTCGGGGCTGGGCGCGGTGCAGGTCGGATTCGCCTGAGCTTTGCCGTTCAACAACGAGCACGGCCTCCGCCAGGGGAGCTGACGGAGGCCGCGTAGGACATCTCACTGCGCCTAGGTTCGCGGGTGAGATGTGGGAGCTCGTGGATGGTTCTCCTGTTCGGGCCTGAACCTGCCCGCGGAAACTCATGTGCTGATCTCTTTATTTGAGCATGATCTTTTCGGAAAACCGGTTCCCACTTTTCCGGATCATGCTCTTAGAACGGCAGCAGTACGTCCATCACCTGCTGACCGTAACGTGGCTGCTGCACGTCGGTGAGCTGGCCGTGGCCGCCATAGGCGATACGGGCTTGCGCGATCTTGCTTGAATCGATGGTGTTGTCGCTCTGGATGTCCTCCGGACGCACGATGCCGGCGACGATCAGCTCGCGCATTTCGAAATTGACGCGCACTTCCTGCTTGCCTTCGACGACCATATTTCCGTTCGGCAGCAACTGCGTGACGACGGCGGCGACGTTGGTCTGCAGGGTTTCCTGCCGCTGCACGGTACCTATGCCATCGGCGGAGGAGGTGGCGTCCGCTGTCAAGAGGCGCCCAGGCAGAGCCGAGGCGGCACTCAGAAATTTGCTGCCGAGGAATGCGGTGATTCCTGAATCTTCCGTCACGGTGCGGCTTCGCAGAGTCTGATTGGCGAAATTGGCCTGGTCCGTGATGTTGACCGTGACGGTCAAGAGATCGCCGATCTGATGCGCGCGCTGATCCTTGAAGAACGACCGCGAGCCGTTCCGCCACAAAGAATTGGCGTTGTAGGACACCGCTTCCGGCTTCGGCATCGGCATCTGCACCGGCTTGTAGCCGGGCTGTGTCGTCGGATTGTCGATCGAGGACAGTTTCGGCTGTTCGCCGATCTGGGAGAGCCTGTCGAGCGAGGAACAGCCGCCGCCTGCGATGCTGACGATCGTCAACAAGGTGCCGGTGAGGGCGATACGATTGATACTAGACGTATACATGAACTTTTACTCGGCTTTTGGGGACACTTGCGAACTATTGCCGGCGGCGACCGCAACCGGTGCAGCCGTTTCTGCCGCTCCGACCGCGGAGGATGCATCTGTGGCACGAGAAAGGTGGGGCGTTGCGACCGTGATCGCGACCTGGTCGCGGCCGATGACGACGCCGGACACCGTACGCTTCGATTGCAGATTGAGCACGTTGACCACGTCGCCTTCGGTGCCGCCCTCCATCGCCTTGCCGCGAATGGTGAGATAAAGGCCGGTGGATTCGTAGATCAGGGTGACATTGTCGTCGCGCTGCACCAGGTCCGGCTTGGCGAGATCGGAGGTCCTCAACGCCTGGCCGGCGCGAAGCTGCTTGCGCATCTGCATTCCGACCGCGAGATGGCGAGCCGCGGCGTCGCTGCCGACCTCGGCTCGCGGGAGCCGCTGGGCAATCACGTCGGAAGATTTCAGCACTTCGCTGCGCTCGACGTCCCGCGTCAGCACGGCAGCCTCGACGGTTTCGATCGCGGTGCCGGTAAAGCGCAAGGTCGTTGGCGTGGTTCCGGCCTCGTTGCCGATTTCGAAGCTGACATCGAAGCGGCCGCTGCGCGGCTCGTACCAGGTCGAGACCGGCTGCAAGGCGCCGGTGTTCGATGCTTCGAGCTGCACATCGCGCATGCCGCGATCGAATGTCAGGGAAAGGTTGGCGGCATCGCCGAGGCCCCTGCGATGCTCCAGCGCGCGGGCGACCTGAAGCTCGATCTCCTTGGCCGGGAGCGAGCGCGACAGCCGGGTCACGGTAATCGCCTTGATGTCCCTGGTGTC
>JAJYAH010000486.1 GCA_021779635.1 Pseudomonadota bacterium
CAGGTGCCACCCCACCCCGCCGCTCATTTCATTCGCGTCGACCCGAGAGCGAGCTTCGCTCGTCTCGACCCCTCCAGGGGAGGGTGAAGGGCCCGATACCAGATTGACTCCCGCCCCAATAGTTATAAAATATAACTATTCTGTACAGGACGTAATAAAAAGCCATGGGAAACGCCGTATCCGTCGCGACCGCGGAACCCGCCGCGCTGCTCAGGATCGAGACCGCAGGCCCGGTGCTGTCGGTAGGGCTCAACCGCCCAGCTAAGCGCAATGCGCTGAACGACGGCATTATTCTCGCGATCCAGGATTGTTTCTCGAATCTTCCCGACGGCATCGGCGCGGTCGTCATCCATGGCGTCGGCGATCATTTTTCATCCGGTCTCGATTTGTCGGAGCTGACCGAGCACGATGCCACGGATGGCTTGCGGCATTCGCAGATGTGGCACCGGGTGTTCGACCGGATTCAATACAGCCGCGTGCCTGTGATCGCCGCCCTCCGCGGCGCCGTCATCGGCGGCGGGCTGGAACTCGCCTGTGCGGCGCATATTCGCGTCGCCGAACCTTCAGCCTATTTTGCGCTGCCCGAGGGACAGCGCGGCATCTTCGTCGGCGGTGGCGGATCGGTCCGGCTGCCGCGGTTGATCGGGGTTGCGCGGATGACCGATATGATGCTGACTGGCCGGGTCTATTCCGCGACCGAGGGTGCGTCCTACGGCTTCGCGCAATATCTTACCGAGGAAGGCAACGCCTACGCCAAGGCGATGGAGCTTGCCAATAAAGTCGCGAAGAATGCGCCGCTGACCAATTTCGCCGTGTTGCAGGCGCTGCCGATGATCGCCGAGGCCAATCCGCAAACCGGCCTGCTGATGGAATCGCTGATGGCGACGGTGGCGCAGAGCGACAAGGAGGCCAAGCTTCGGATCCGCGCGTTTCTGGACCGCAAGACCGCAAAAGTGAAGCCGACCTGACATGAGCGCGCAACCCAACATGTCCGTCCCGGCCGCAAGCAGCGACAGGCCGCCGCTTGCCGCTAGGGATCATCCGCTGCGGGCGATTTCGTTCGGCAACCCCGCCGTCAGGATCGACCGCCGCGACGACGGCACCATCTACCTGAAGCCTAAAATGGCGCTTGGCGAATATCCGGCCCGTCTCACCGATCGCCTGCATCATTGGGCCGGGTTGGAGCCGAACCGCGTTTTCATGGCGGAGCGTGACGCAAGCCGTGGCTGGCGGCAAATCACCTACGCGCAATTGCTGGCCTCGACCCGGAGCATCGCGTCGGCGCTGCTGGCGCGCGGGCTCTCGCCCGACGCGCCGATCGTCATCCTGTCCGGCAATTCGATCGATCACGCGCTGATGGCGTTTGGCGCGCTCTACGCGGGAATCCCGTTCTGTCCGGTGTCGCCGGCCTATTCGCTGGTGTCGAAGGATTACGGCAAGCTCGCTTTTCTGATGAAGCTCTTGACGCCCGGCCTGGTGTTCGCCGACGACGCCACCAAATTCGCCGGTGCGCTCGGCGCCCATGTTCCCGACCAAGCCGAGATCGCTGCCTCGCAGGGCACGGTGCCCGGTCGCGGCGTGACGATGCTCGCCGATCTCCTGGCAACGCCGGAGCATCCGGCCCTCGATGCGGCGCATGACGCGATCGGTCCGGATACGGTTGCCAAATTCCTGCTGACCTCGGGCTCGACCGGAAACCCGAAGGCCGTCATCAACACCCAGCGGATGATCTGCGCCAACCAGGTGATGCTGCGCGAGACGCTGGCCTTCCTGAAGGACGAGCCGCCGGTCATCGTCGACTGGCTGCCGTGGAATCACACCTTCGGCGGCAATCACAATATCGGGCTGACGCTGTTCAACGGCGGGTCGATGTATCTCGACGACGGCAAGCCGATGCCCGGCGGCATCGAGGCGACGGTGCGCAATCTCGCCGAGATTTCGCCGACGGTCTATTTCAACGTGCCGAAAGGGTATGAATCGCTGCTGCCTTATCTGCGCGACGATTCCGCGCTGCGCGCGAAATTCTTTCATCGGCTGCACGCGATGTTCTTCAGTGGTGCGGCGCTGTCGCCTTATGTCTGGAACAGTCTCGACGAGCTTGCCGTGCAGGAAACCGGACATCGCGTGCCAATGCTGACCGGCCTTGGCGCCACCGAGACCGCGCCGTTTTTCATGTCGGTCACTCCCGCCACCAGCCGCTCCGGCCATGTCGGACTTCCGGTGTCCGGCAATGAAGCGAAGCTGGTCCCGAACAATGGCAAGCTGGAAGTCCGCGCCCGCGGGCCCAACGTCACGCCGGGCTACTGGCGCCAGCCGGAACTGACCGCCGCCGCGTTCGATGCGGAAGGATTCTACAAATTCGGCGACGCCCTCAAGCCGGTCGATCCCGATGATCTCGGTGCGGGCTTCGATTTCGACGGCCGCATTGCCGAGGATTTCAAGCTCGCCAGCGGCACCTGGGTCAGCGTCGGGCCGCTTCGCGCACGCTTTGTCGCCGCTTGCGTGCCGCTGGTGCGCGATGTGGTGATTGCCGGCATCAACCGCGATGAAGTGTCGGCGCTGGTCATGCTCGATCTCGATGGCTGCCGTCTCGTCAACCCGGCGCTTCCACCCGGCGACCTCGCTGCCGCGGCGTCCGATTCGGCGATCCGCGCCGCGTTTCGCGAACGGCTGATCGGTTTTCTGGCGACATCGACCGGATCGTCGACGCGGATCACCCGCGCCGTGCTGATCGATACCCCGCTGTCGATCGACCGCGGCGAGGTCACCGACAAGGGCTCGATCAACCAGCGCGCGGTATTGGAGCATCGCAGCGGCCTGATCGACGAGCTTTATGCGCCGGAACCGGCCGCACACGTGATAACGCTGAGCTAGAGCATGATCCGGAAAAGTGGGAACCGGCTTTCCGAACAGATCATGCTCAGACAAAGGATTTATTCAATCGGTTCATGAGCCGGAGCCGAGCGATCATTTCGTCAGGGAGAAAATCATGCAGTTGAAGGATCAGGCCGTCATCGTCACTGGGGGCGCATCGGGACTGGGAGCGGCGACCGCGCGCCGGCTCGCGAAAGAGGGCGCCCGGGTCGCCGTCTGCGACCTCAACGCCAAGCTCGCGCAGAGCGTTGCCGCCGAAATCGGCGGCGTCGCGGTGGTCTGCGACGTCTCCGACGGGGCCTCCGCCGAGGCCGCTATCGTCGCGGCGTCGAAGGCCCATGGTCCGGCGCGGGTGCTGGTGAACTGCGCCGGCATCGGCATCGCCAAGCGGGTGTTCGGCCGCGAAGGTCCGATGCCGCTCGCCGATTTCGACAAGGTGATCCGGGTCAATCTGATCGGCTCCTTCAACATGTTGCGGCTGGCGACCGCGGAAATGTCGAAGCTGGAGCCGCTGTCGACCGGCGAACGCGGCGTCGTGATTTCGACCGCATCGGTCGCGGCCTATGACGGCCAGATCGGGCAATCGGCCTATTCGGCCTCGAAGGGCGGCATCGTCGCGATGACGCTGCCGATCGCGCGGGAGCTGGCGCAATTCGGCATTCGCGTGCTCACCATCGCGCCAGGCCTGTTCCTGACGCCGCTGTTGGCCAATTTGCCGCAAGAGGCGCAGGACAGTCTGGCGGCGGCGATTCCGTTTCCGCGCCGGCTCGGCCAGGCCGACGAATTCGCGTCGCTGGCGCTGCACATGATCGACAATCCCTATCTGAATGGCGAGGTGGTGCGGCTCGACGCCGCGCTTCGCATGGCGCCGCGCTAGGGCTAGGGCGTTGAATTCGAAATCAGAACGTGCGGTGTGCTGTCCTTCACCTCTCCCATGGGGAGAGGTCGGATCGCGCAGCGATCCGGGTGAGGGGGGAAGAACTACCGTTGATGGCGTAACCCCTCACCCCAACCCTCTCCCTATGGGAGAGGGAGCGCGCTGCCGTTGTCGCGCCGCATCCCCCTGGTTATTCTGCATGAGAGTTTGGTGAAGCGATGTTCGTCAACCGCAGGGACGTGCAGATCCAGTGGGGCGACTGCGACCCCGCCAACATCGTCTATTATCCGCGCTACTTCGAGATGTTCGACGATTCGACCTCGATCATGTTCGAGGCTGCCGGCTTCTCCAAGCAGGACCTCATCAAACGATATGGCCTGGTCGGCATCCCGATGGTGGATACAAGGGCGAAATTTCACATCGCATCGACCCACGGCGACTGGATCACCATCGAAAGCCGGATCGAGAGTTTCAAGCGCTCGAGCTTCGAGGTGACCCACAGGGTGTTCAAGGGCGAGGCGTTGGCGATCGAGGCATTCGAGACCCGGGTGCTGGTGGGACGTCATCCGGATGACCCGGCGCGGCTGAAATCGTCGCCGATGCCGGCGGAAATCATTGCGAAATTCACGCAGGGCTGATCCGGCGAACGCGTCGCCTGCACGGCGTAGCTCCTAAACAAGGGGCTGAATTGGCAACCGGATTTTGATCTACACTGGAACTAAAACCCGAGGGAGGAATCAATGAAATCAATGAAAAAGCTTTATTTGTCCGCGGCAATCATCGCGGCGTCGCTGGCGCTGCCGGGAAAACCTCTGCTGGCGCAATCCAGTGAGATCGTGATCGGGATTTCCATCACGACGACGGGCCCCGCCGCCGCGCTCGGCATTCCGGAGCGCAACGCGCTGGAATTCGTCGCCAAGGAAATCGGCGGCGTGCCGCTCAAGGTGATCGTGCTCGACGATGGCGGCGATCCGACCAACGCCACCACCAATGCCCGCCGTTTCGTGACCGAGTCCAAGGCCGACGTCATCATGGGCTCGTCGACGACGCCGTCGACGATCGCGGTGTCCAACGTCGCCAATGAAGCGGGTATTCCTCATATCGGCCTGGCGCCGTTCCCGATCACCCCGGAGCGCGCCAAATGGTCGGTATCGATGCCGCAGCCGATCCCGATCATGGGCAAGGTGCTGTACGAGCACATGAAGGCGCACAACATCAAGACCGTCGGCTACATCGGCTACTCCGATTCCTACGGCGATCTGTGGTTCAACGACCTCAAGAAACAGGCCGTTCCGATGGGCGTCACGATCGTCGACGAAGAGCGATTCGCGCGGCCGGATACCTCGGTGGCGGGGCAGGTGCTGAAGCTGGTTGCGGCCAATCCCGATGCGATCCTCGTCGGTGCCTCCGGCACCGCGGCAGCGTTGCCGCAGACCGCCCTGCGCGAACGCGGTTACACCGGCCTGATCTATCAGACCCATGGCGCGGCGAGCATGGACTTCATCCGCATCGCCGGAAAGGCGGCGGAGGGCGTGCTGATGGCTTCGGGTCCGGTGATGGATCCCGAGGATCAGCCCGACAGCGCGCTGACCAAAAAGCCGGGACTGGCGCTCGACAAGGCCTACGAGGCCAAATACGGCGCCAACAGCCGCAGCCAGTTCGCCGGGCATTCCTACGATGCGTTTCTGGTCCTCGATCGCGTCATCCCGGTCGCCCTGAAGACGGCAAAGCCCGGAACGCCGGAATTCCGCGAGGCCATCCGTCAGGCGCTGTTGAGCGAGCACGAAATCGCCGCAAGCCAGGGCGTCTACAATTTCACCGAAAAAGACCGCTACGGCCTCGACGATCGCTCGCGCATTATCCTGACGGTCAAGGACGGCAAATACGTTCCGGCGAAGTGAGTTGCTTCTCCCCTCCCCTAGCGGGGAGGGGAGTCTCGCCGATGGGATAGGATCAAAGCTTGGTTGATGCGCGGGACAGAAGTTTCCAGTCCGCGCCCTGTTTTTGCCAGTTCATCAGGACGTGGAGAT
>JAJYAH010000487.1 GCA_021779635.1 Pseudomonadota bacterium
TCGATATTCCAGGGGCGAAAATACTTGCTCATAGCCCAAGGTTGAATCAGACTCGCTCAGAATTGAACAGCGACTATGCGGACAGGCTCCTAGGACAGACCATTCTCGGGGAACCCCTCCGCCAGAGCAACGTTCTCTCCCGAACCGGAGACTGTCGTGACGAAACCAGCATCCGCTGCAGCCACGCTTGACGCCCCTCGCCCGTCATTATTCTCCGATTCCGGCAGCCTCGCCCAGGATCTGGTGGAAGCTTTCCTTGACGTCCGGAACGAGACCGAGCGCCGCGCCGCGCCGCTGACGCCGGAGGATCAGTTGATCCAGTCGATGCCGGACGCCAGCCCGGCGAAATGGCACCGCGCCCATACCACTTGGTTCTTCGAGCAATTCCTGCTCGGCGAACACAGCAAGGGCTACCAGCCTTTTCACCCGGATTACGCCTTTCTGTTCAATTCCTACTATGTCAGCGCCGGACCGCGGCACGCCCGTCACCAGCGCGGCCATTTGACACGCCCCGGCGCCGACGAGGTCACCGCCTACCGTCGGCATGTCGACGCCGCCGTGGTGAAATTCTTGTCCGACAGCAAGCAGGACACGCTCGCAGCGCTCGCGCCGCTGGTGGAAGTCGGTCTCAATCACGAGCAGCAGCATCAGGAATTGATGCTGACCGACATCCTGCACGCTTTCGCACAAAATCCGATTCCGCCGGCCTATGATCCGGCGTGGCGCTTTCCCGCATCATGCCGTTCAGGCGATGAATGGGTCGCACTTGGCGAGGGCATCCATACCATCGGACATGCCGGCGAGGCCTTCTATTTCGACAATGAGAAGCCCGTGCACCGCGCTTTGGTCGGTCCGGTGAAGCTGGCGCGCAACCTCGTCACCAATGCCGAGTGGCTCGCCTTCATGGCCGACGGCGGCTACGCCACGCCGACGCTCTGGCTGATGGATGGATTCGCGACCGTCGATCGCGAGCAATGGCAGGCGCCCGGCCACTGGCGCTGGATTGACGGCGAATGGCGGGTCATGACGCTCGGCGGATTGCAGCCGGTCGACCTCGACGCCCCGGTTTGCCACGTCAGCTATTATGAAGCCGACGCGTTCGCGCGCTGGAGCGGCAAGCATCTGCCGACCGAAATGGAATGGGAAGTCGCGGCCCGCGCCGGCCATCTCAACGACGCCTACGGGATCGTGTGGCAATGGACCCGCAGCGCCTACGCCCCCTATCCCGGCTACCGTGCCATCGAGGGCGCGCTCGGCGAATACAACGGCAAGTTCATGGTCAACCAGCTCGTGCTGCGCGGCTCGTCGCTGGCGACCCCCGGCGGCCACAGCCGCGTCACCTATCGCAATTTCTTTTACCCACATCACCGTTGGCAATTCACGGGACTGCGCCTCGCCGACTACGCCAGCTGATATCTTCGAATTCAATCGCGCCGGAAATGCGCGTTCGGGAGACTGTCATGAATGTGCACGCCGCCGCTTCGGCCAAAACGCACCGCTTCGATGAACAAACCACCGCCTTTGCCAGCGACGTGATCGACGATTTGTCGCAGCATCCCAAGCGGCTGTCGCCAAAATATTTCTATGACGCCACCGGCTCCGAGCTGTTCGAGCAGATCACGGTGCTGCCGGAATATTATCCGACCCGCACCGAGCTTGCGATCTTGCGCGATCGGGGCCGCGAGATATCGGCCAGCATCCCGAAAGATGCCGCGCTGGTGGAATTCGGCGCCGGCGCGACCACCAAGGTCCGGCTGTTGTTGAACGAACGCGCCTTCGGCGCCTACGTTCCGGTGGATATTTCCGGTGATTTCCTGAAAGCGCAGGCCGACGCCCTGCGCAAGGATTTCCCCGGTCTCGACGTCTATCCGGTCGCGGCCGACTTCACCGCACCGTTCGCATTGCCGGACGCGGTCGCCGCGATGCCGAAAGTCGGGTTTTTCCCGGGGTCGACATTGGGGAATTTCGAGCCGCATGAGGCCTGCGGTTTCCTGCGCAGCGCCCGCGACATTCTGGGAAAAGATGCGCAGATGGTGATCGGCGTCGATCTCGAAAAGGACGAACGCGTGCTGTATCAGGCCTACAACGATGCCGCCGGCGTCACCGCGCGGTTCAATCTCAATGTGCTGGTCCGCATCAACAGCGAATTGGGCGGCAATTTCGACACCTCCGGGTTCATCCATCGCGCGATCTACAATCGCGACCGGCACCGCATCGAAATGCACCTGATCAGCAAGAAGGCGCAGAGCGTGCGGGTGCTCGGCCGGAATTTTTCATTCCGCGCCGGCGAGAGCATTCACACCGAGAGCAGCTACAAATACAGCCTGGAGCGCTTCGCAGCACTGGCGCGGGGATCGGGCTGGACTCCGCGCGAATCGTGGACCGATGCCGCCGGCATGTTCTCGGTTCATGCCTTGGTGGCATCCGACTGAGGCTCGACCGGAGCAGATTTCAGCGAGATCGATTCCCAGACGGCGACCATGACCAGGATCGCGGTGGTCAGGGTCGACAGCATCAGCGGTGACAGCCCGCTTGCGAACCAGGCAAGGACGCAAAGCGCCACGATGCCGACGCCGTGGGAGAGTTGAAAAAAACGCCTGAACGTATGCTTGAAGAGAATGGTTCCGATCAGAAACAGCAATGGCCCGCCGATCGCGCTCAGGACCGTCTTCAGATCGGAATGATCCGCCGGATGGGTCAGCACCAGTTCATCGGCAACCGCGGCGAGAATGATGCCGGCCACGATCGGCATATGGAGATAGGTGTAGGCGAGCCTGGCCAGCCGGCCCGGCTCGCTGGATCTTGAAATCTGTTCGGAGCCCGCTTCGGCGCCCTTGTGGAAATAGATCCACCACATCGCGATCGCGCCGATGAAAGCCGCCATGAACGCCGTGACGGTTTCGGTCGTCCAGTGCAGATCGGCGAACGTCGCGCCGGTGACGACGATGGATTCGCCGAGCGCGATGATGATGAATCCGGCGCAGCGCTCGGCCATATGGCCGCCCTCGACGATCCAGTCGGCCACCGAAGACGCGCCGTATCGCGGGATCCAGAAACGGACCGCCGGCGAAATGTATTCGATCGCCAGCGCGATGGCCCAAAGGATCAGCCGCTGCTGCCCTTCCGCAAGACCGCCCGCGATCCAGAACACCGCCGACACCGACAGCCAGACCGAGATGCGGATCGCATTCATTCGTCCCAAAGACCGGGTGGACGGCGTCGATGCCAGCAAAAACAGCGTTCGGCCGACCTGCATGACGGCGTAAGCGGTGGCGAACCACAATCCCCGTGATTCGAAGGCCTTTGGAATCGAGGTCGAGAGCACGAGCCCGCCGAGCATCAGCAGGAACAGCAGCACGCGGACCGGCGTGAGTTCGGGGTTGAGCCAGTTGGTGATCCAGGAGGTGTAAACCCACACCCACCAGACGCCGAGGAACAGCAGCGTCGTCTGCAGTGCCCCCAGCGGCGTGAATTGCGCAAGCAAGGTGTGAGATATTTGCGTAACCGCGAAAACGAACACCAGATCGAACAACAGTTCGGCATAGGTAACGCGGGCGTGCTGGTTCGGCACAAGGGGGCGAAACAGCGCGCCGCGTTGACCGTCTTCCGCCATGGCGTCCCCTGCTCCGCCTGGAGCCTTTTTCCGTTCCGATTGGATCGGAACGGAGGCTCCATTTCTTCATTTTGATGCGTTTTCTTCACGCGAACCGATATCCACCCCGGATCAAGTCCGGGGCAGGCTTTCGCTGAAACGCTCTACCCTTCCGGCACCCCGGTCTGCAGCGCCAGGGCGTGAAGCACCCCGCCCATCTGGCCCCGCAGCGATTGATACACGATCTGGTGTTGCTGGACGCGGGATTTGCCGCGGAACGATTCCGAAATCACGGTCGCCGCGTAGTGGTCGCCATCGCCGGCAAGATCGCGGATCGTCACCTCGGCGTCGGGAATGGCTGCCTTGATCATCGATTCGATATCGCGGGCGTCCATCGGCATCCCATATCTCTCCCATCAAGCGTTCGAACGTGGCCGGCAATCGCAGCGGCGGCGCCGGAGCCCGGCGCGGACACCCTAGCGCATGATTGGCCAAAGTGTGAGCGGTTTGGCGATCAGATCACGCGCAATTATCATGCTTTGGAGTCCGACCGCGGGACAGATGAAGACGTTTTCCCGGCAAAACCGGGGTCCAGTTTGGTCGATCGCACTCTGGATGTCATGCGCTGCCGTACTATATTCTGGTTCCGATCCCTGCAAAGCCGCTGGATCGTGCCGCACGATCACAACGGGCTGACCAAAAGGCTGATCACCATGAAACTACCTGGCCCCGACCACCCGATCACCATCACGGCGAACCCGAAGCGCGTCCGCGTGCTTGCGGGCGGCATCGTGATTGCCGACACCACCCATGCCCTGACGTTGAAGGAAGCAAGCTACCCGGCCGTACAATATGTGCCGCGAAGCGACGCCAATCTGGCGCTGCTGACGCGTACCGACCGGGTGACGCACTGCCCCTACAAGGGCGATGCGAATTATTTCAGCATCAATGCCAACGGCAAGACCATCGAGAATTCGATCTGGACCTATGAGACGCCGTTCCCTGCGATGGTGGAAATCTCCGGCCATCTGGCGTTCTATCCCGACAAGGTCAGGATCGAGGAGATGTCCTGAGGGTCTGCGCGCAAGCCGGCTTGCCGGCTTGGCGCCTCACGCCCGAAAGATAGTAAGACCAAGGATCAGCAGGACCAGGAAGATCACCACGAAGACATAAAACAGGAAGCGAGCGACATCCGCGGATGCCGCCGAAATCCCGGTGAAGCCGAGAAGGCCGGCGACGACAGACACCAGAAAAAAGATCAGCGCCCATTTCAGAATGGTCATGGCCTATCCTCCAGCCCTTTTTCAGCGTGGTAGCTGCGGCCCACGCAAGACGCTGATCTAACCTCGATCGACGGATGTGGTTCCGGTTTGGGGTTAAAGGCAGGCCAGCCGGGCCACGACCGCAGGGCCCCGCGGATGAGGCCGTTGGCACCAAACCGCGTTGATTTTGGCGGGGGCCAGCAGCCCCACCATGCCGGTAACGGTTTCAGACCTGCCCTGAGCTTAGATTTGCCCTGAGCTTAGACCTGCCCCGACGGCTGGGCACTTCCCATGTAATCTGGAAACCAGCTCTCGAAGGCGGTTGCCAGCGCCTCGACCGACACCGGCGCCTCTCCCGCAATGCTGATGGCGTTACCACCGGTGGTGCCAATGCGCGCGCATGGCACGCCGGCGCCCTTCATCTTGGCCAGCACCAGTGCGGCCTGCTCGGCCGCGACCGTCACGATGTAGCGGGCCTGATCCTCACCGAACCAGTAGGCATGCGGCACGATCGATTCCGGTGCGGCCAATAGTTGCGCGCCGAGCCCGCCCGAGATCGCCATTTCAGCCAGCGCGATCAACAGACCGCCGTCGGAAACATCATGCGCCGATGTCGCCGTGCCGGCATGGATCATGCCGCGCACCACATCGCCGTTGCGTTTTTCTGCCGCGAGATCAACCGGCGGCGGGGCGCCCTCTTCACGGCCGCAGATGTCGCGCAGATAAACCGACTGCCCGAGCCATCCCTGGGTTTCGCCGATCAGCAGGATCGCCTCGCCCGCGACCTTGAACGCCAGGGTTGCCGATTTGGTAAAATCGTCGAGCAGCCCGACGCCGCCGATCGAGGGCGTCGGCAGGATGCCGCGCCCGTTGGTTTCGTTGTAGAGCGAGACGTTGCCGGACACGACGGGAAAATCCAGCCT
>JAJYAH010000488.1 GCA_021779635.1 Pseudomonadota bacterium
CGACGTCGTGATCGTCGATATCCGCGATCCCCGCGAGATCGAGCGTGAGGGCCGTATCCCCGGCGCGTTCTCCTGCACCCGCGGCATGCTGGAATTCTGGATCGATCCGGCCAGCCCCTATGCGAAACCGATCTTCCAGAGCGACAAGAAGTTCATCTTTCATTGCGCCGGCGGAATGCGCTCGGCGCTGGCGGCCAAAACCGCGCAGGACATGGGGCTGAAGCCGGTCGCGCATATGGGTGGTGGATTCGCCGCCTGGCGCGATGCTGGCGGCGCGATCGAGAAGGTCGAGCCGAAGAAGCCGAAGGGATAGTTCGCTACACCACTGTTGTCATCCTTCGAGGACGGCGGAAACAGTCCAGACCAACAACAAGGATCGGACATTGAAAATGCTATCCACCAACGATCCCCTTGTTTCGACCGAGTGGCTCGCAGGCCATATCAACGACGCCAACGTGAAGGTTGTCGATGCCACCTTCAAGCTGCCGGGCGTGCGACCCCTGCCGAAGGACGACTACCTTACGGGGCATATTCCGGGCGCGGTGTTCTTCGACGTCGATACGGTGTCGGACCATTCCAATCCACTGCCGCACATGTTTCCGTCCGCTGAGCAGTTTGGCCGCGACGTCGGCGCGCTTGGCATCGGCAACGGCGACACCGTCGTGCTGTATGATTCCGGGGGCTGGGTCGCAGCACCCCGCGCCTGGTGGATGTTCCTTTCCTACGGCCACCGCGACGTTCGCATCGTCGATGGCGGCCTGAAGAAGTGGCGCGCCGAGGGACGTCCGGTGGAGAGCGGCGAGGTCAACACGAAGCCGGCCACCTTCAAGGCCAGCTACGACGCACGGCGCGTCCGCTCCATCCAGCAGATGATTGCGAACGTGGAAAGCCGGGCCGAACAGGTGATCGATGCGCGGTCCGGCGAGCGCTTCGAAGGCCGCGGGGTGGAACCGCGTCCGGGGCTGCGCTCGGGTCACATCCCGGGCGCCCGCAGTATTCCCTATAATGACCTGTTCGATGCCGCGACCGGCGCGATGAAGCCTCTCGACGAGCTGCGGAAGGCGTTTGCGGGCGCCGGCGTCGACACGTCGCGACCGATTGTAACGAGCTGCGGCTCCGGCGTTTCGGCCGCCGTGCTGACGCTCGCGCTCTACCGCCTGGGCGTCGAAAATTCAGCGCTATATGACGGCTCATGGGCGGAATGGGGTCTGCCCGACGGACCGCCGGTCGCAACCGGCCCTGCCTGAAGCATCAGCGGCGTCGCGCAGCGGCAAACGGTTGACCGAACGGGTCGGCCGGCTGCTGAGGTATTTGCTGCACGACGCGTGCCCGCAACGCGGTCCGGCGATGCCTCGCCGATCGACGTGCTTCCACGCGCTTCCTGATGACGTTCCTGTCATGCTTTGCGACGGTGGATTTCACCGGCGGCGCAGCTTCGATCGTGACGGGTGGGCCACCCAGCGTGGCAATTTTGGTCGAGGCGATGTCGGCGTCTGCTGAAGCGGGCGAACTCGCTTGTTCCGCCGCTGCCGAGGTCGCTTCACTCGCTACCGGGGAGACTTCTTCCGATGCCGATGCCGGTGTCGCCATCTTTGTCTCGTCAGTGACGGCGGGCGCAACGGCTTGCGCCGGCGCTGCCTCTTGCCGGGCCGGACTTTCCGCAACCGGTATTTCGGGTTCGGCGGTTTTGGGCTCTGGTGGCTTTTCCGGCTCCAGCCCGGCTGTCCTTTCGGGTTCGCTCGGTTGTGCGGTGACCTCGGGTCCGGCCGGTGTCGCGGCGACTTCCGGTTCAACCTGCTTCGCGGTGACTTCTGGTTCAGTCGGTGTCGCAGCGATTTCGGGTTCGGCCGGCTTCGCGGTCTCTTCGGGTTCAGCCGGCATGGCACTGGTCGCGGGTTGCTCCGCTGGCGTCCTCACCGCCGGAACCTGGTCCGGCGCTTTCTCCTCCGCAGCCGGTGGCTCGACGCGCAGCATTGCCAGAACGGGTCCCGTGGTTTCGCTATGCTGCGCAAAAACCGGTTCGGGGCTCGCGCGCCAGGACGGAGTGCTGGCAAATTCCTCGTGCGCTCCGCGCAGCAACGCCGCGGCGCCGAGTCCGAAGACCAGTATCGACATTGCCAACACGATCGCGGCGAACAGAAAACGAAAGCCCGGGAGCATGGACGCCAGTTCCGCCGTCGCGGGATATTTTTGCGAAGGCCTTGAGCCAAAGGGTACGCGGTGACGACAAAATTGCCGCGTTCCCAACGCGGCGGGCACCGCCAGCGCGTAGCGAATCAGGCTGATTCGAGGATACCGCAACGTATTCGTGGTGTTTGTTAAAAATCGGCACGATGAATGCCCCGTTCATATTCGGGGGGAGCGTTTCCGGGTCGGTGAGGCTTCGCGGCAACGGCATTCCGGGATCATCACAAATGCCGGAACCCTGCACGAATTCGCCGGATTTGTCTTGAATGCGCCGCTATCTTCAGCCATCTGCCGTTAACGATCCGGTGTCGGCTTGGGGACTATACAAGAGCGATGATGATCAAACGCATTCTGACGATTTGTGCTGCGCTTTGTGCTGCTTTGGCGGCCGGCGCGGCAGGAACTTCGCTCGCGCTGGCGCAGCAGGGCTACTCGGCGCCTTCTGGCCCCGCCTATTCGACTGCGCCGGAGCCCTATCCGCAGGCCGATTATTATCGCCGCGGTTCCGGCAGGCCCGATTTCGATGGGCTCGACGATGAAGACGGACCGAACGCGCAGAGTTCGACGGCGCTGCCGCCGCCCGGCCCGGTGCTTTCGCCGGATGATCCGCGCTACGGCCGGCCGATGGGCGCTCCGCCGGTCTATTCCGACCGCGCTGTGCCGACCGGTCCGATCCTTTCGCCGGACGATCCCCGTTATGGCCGTCCCGCCGGACCGCCGCCGCAGACCTATTCGGATCGCGGCATGCGTCCGCCGGAGGGTGTCGGGGCGCCGGGCGGTGCTACCGGATCGGTGCAGCCGCCTCTCGGACCCGATGGCCGACCCATGGTGTTGTCCGCGCTGCCGGCCGATGAACAGCCCGAGGTCGCGCCGGCGCAACTCGCGCCGAATCTGCGCCGGCAGGAGGTCGCTTTCGCGACCAAGGAGCCCCCGGGAACGCTGATTGTCGATACGCCGAATACCTATCTCTATTACGTGCTGGGTGGTGGGCGTGCGATCCGCTACGGCGTCCGGGTCGGCCGCGACGGCTTCACTTGGACCGGCGTGCAGAAAATCTCGCGCAAGGCCGAGTGGCCGGATTGGCATCCGCCGCCGGAGATGATCGATCGGCAGCCCTATCTGCCGCGCTTCATGGCCGGCGGCCCGGGCAATCCGCTTGGCGCGCGCGCGATGTATCTCGGTTCCACCGTCTATCGCATCCACGGCACCAACCAGCCCTCGACGATTGGCAAGTTCGTCTCATCGGGCTGCATCGGAATGCTGAACGAGGACGTCTCCGACCTGTTCGATCGCGTCAAGGTCGGCACCCGCGTGGTCGTGCTTCCCGGCGGCCCGCCGCCATCGTCAACCACCACCGCCTCGGCAGCACCGATGCCGGGACCCGGCGCCGTGCCCGCACGCGCGCCGGCGAGCGTTCCCGGTGCGCCGCCGACCGTGGTGCCGCCGCTGCCGGCGCCGGTGACGGTACGATAGTAAATATCGCTGCCTGACATCCTGCACGCGGTGCAACGCCTGTTGGGCGGTGCGCCGCTGGCTTTCGATCATCGCAAATGGCGGCGGTGTGCGATTACGCCAGTCTTCGCCGCGGCTCGCCCTTGAACCACGCCTCGATGCCCTCGACCATCTGGCCATAATGAGCGCGAAAGCCTTCCTCGGTGACGTAACCGAGATGCGGCGTCAGCACGATGTTGTCGAGTTTGCGAAGCGGATGGTCGACCGGCAGTGGCTCGACCGAGAACACGTCGATCGCGGCGCCGGCTATTCTGCGCTGCTGCACGGCTTCCAGCAACGCGGCTTCGTCGACGATCGGCCCGCGTGCGGTGTTAACGAGGTAGCTCGTCGGCTTCATGCGCGCCAGATCCGCTTGCCCGACCAGCCCGCGTGAGCGCTGGCCCAGCACCATATGAACGGTGATGATATCGGCGGCCGCGAACAATTCCTCCTTGGTGGCGTAGCCGACGCCGACCTCGCTGCATCGTTCCGGCGTCAAATTCGGACTCCACGCGATCACGTTCATGCCGAACGCTTTTGCCAACCCCGAAACCTTGGCTCCGAGCTTGCCGAGGCCGACGACGCCGAGGGTTCGGCCCTCGATCTCGAGGCCGATGAATTTCTGCCAGGGCTCGCCGGCATGCATGCGCGCGTTCTCGCGGCCGATATGGCGGGTCAGTTCCAGGATCAGGCCCATCGTCAGCGCCGCGGTCGGATCGCGGCCCCATTGCGTGCCGCACAGCACCACCTGATGGTCTTTGGCGGCATCCAGGTCGATTGCGGCATTGCGCATGCCGGAGGTGATCAGGAGTTTCAGCCTGGGCAGGGCCGCAAACAGCGTGCGCGGAAACGGCGTGCGCTCGCGCATCGCGCAGATGATCTCGAAATCCTTCAGCGCGCCGGCCGCTGCCTCGGGCGAAGCGAACGGCTTGTTGAACGACGTGACTTCGACGCGATCCTCGATCTTCGACCAGTCCGCGAGCTGTAGCGTCAGGTTGAAATAGTCGTCGAGAATTGCACAGCGCAGCCGCGTCATGGGCAGGTCCGTTCATGGCGACAATGACGGCGGGGGACCGGCCGTCAGGAAACGCCATGGTTGCGCGCTATCCTCGCGCGCGCAAGCGTCCGCGCCTGAAAGGGCGCGCGGGGTTCAGATGTCTGTCATGTTCAGGTGGAATGCAGATGCGACGATGCCACGTGCTTGGCGCGCCAGGCGGGACCGGGTCCACGCATATAGTGCAGTTCCGGCCGGTAGGGGTCGAATGCCCTGTTGAAGAACTGGTGCCAGAAGGCGCCGATGTCGGCGAGAAGACCGGGGTCGCGAGTTCGTGCCTGGGCCGGGGAGGGGTGAGTTTCTGACGGGATGACTGCCATGACGTGGCCCTGCCATTTTTGCTCGCGACTTCTTTCGCGCAGCACGCCTTTTTGAGACGCGATTGGCAGTTTTGGCCTGATTTATTAAAAGAAGGTTTCAATTGTCCCGATCCGGACGAGCATGGTGTCAACCCCGTAATCATCCGTGGTGAACGAATGGAAAACACCCGCCCTGCGGTTGCTCTTTGGGAGTGCCACCGCTACATCAGCGGCAGCAAATTTCCACAAATGCAACGGTTTCAGGGATCGCGATGGCCCGTCAGTTCGTCTATTTCATGCAGGGTTTGACCAAGAGCTACCCGACCCGCAAGGTGCTCGATAACGTCCACCTGTCATTCTATCCGGACGCCAAGATCGGTGTGCTCGGCGTCAACGGCTCCGGCAAATCGACGCTGCTGCGGATCATGGCCGGCCTCGACAAGGAATATAGCGGCGAGGCCTGGGTCGCCGAGGGCGCGCGAGTCGGCTACCTCGAACAGGAGCCGCAACTCGACGCCGGCATGACGGTGCGCGAGAACGTTATGCAGGGCGTCGCCAAGCAAAAGGCCATTCTCGATCGCTACAATGAGCTGGCGATGAACTACTCGGACGAGACCGCCGATGAAATGACCAGGCTGCAGGACGAGATCGAGGCCGCCGGCCTCTGGGATCTCGACAGCAAGGTCGATCAGGCGATGGATGCGCTGCGTTGTCCGCCTGACGACGCCGATGTGACG
>JAJYAH010000489.1 GCA_021779635.1 Pseudomonadota bacterium
CCCGGACGCGCGTGAAGAATGCCGAATTCCGAGCCTTGGCGTCATTCTCAAGCTTGGAGGACGGAACGATTTCCACGAATGCGTTGAGATTGTCGGTATATACCCAAAATGTCCGCTGTTTCCTGCGTACCATCATGCCGGCTTCTTGGAATTCGTGACATAGCGAACGCCGCTAAGTGGAGCCTCGTAGAGTCCGTCGTCCAAAAAGCGGAGCAGCTTTTTGATTTCTGCGCGGTCCGTGGGCATGATGAGCTTCCCGTTGTTGATGGCCACAACCATGCCGACGGCGTTGCAGGCTGTTTCGATCTGGGCGACGGTATGGTTGTTCAGAACGCCACCGCGGCTGATCGCATGCACCAATTTTCGGATCGTTTGGTCGGCGGTAGCGCTGAAGGCCGCCGTGTCCGCAACCTCGAAATGGGCATGCGCGGCGAAATCCTGCACCTCCTGATCTGTGGCGGCGCGATAGACATCAAGGAGGCTGATGACGGCTCGGAGCTTGTGAAAACTCCGAAATTTGACCTTCCCATCCTCGATGACACAGGTGAGCCCAGTATCGAGAGAAAACGCGGGATCGGAAAGGCGACGGAAGGCGTTGCCATTCTGCCAGAGCGAGAAGCGACGGCTCAATATCTGCTGTGGAGAGAAGCGCTGTACCAGAACTTTCGTCGCGCCGTTGGCGGCAACCCCGGTAAATATTCCTTTGATACCTTCGGCCTCAAAATTGGCGGTGTCGATGTCGGGGATACTGACCGGGTTAGCATTGAGGGTATCCATGAAAATGGCCGCTTCCTGCGGCGCGTTGATGGTCAGGAATTCGTCTTCGTCAGGCGTCCAGCTTCCGTCGAAGGCAACTTCCGACGTGATGCCGTCCCGGAATTCGGCTTCCTGCTGATTAAAAATATCCTCGATCTGTTGCTGCACCGCCTGATCGAGCCGGACACGCTTGGCGACAAGCGCGCCGTTGACGCGGCACGCGGCGAACAGGTTTTGCGCCATATTACTTTCCCCCCAAATCCAGCACGATATATTCGGTCAGTTGTCCGATTTCGACCGCTTCCTTCGCCTTCCGAAGCTGTCTTTTGGTAATGAGAACATAGGTAACGCCCTCTTCCGTTTCGGCTTTGTAAAAGTGCCATCCCATCAGTCCGAGCAAAGGGTTGAAGTGGTAGCTGTAGCCAGTGGCCACCACCGCCGCAAAAATAAGAAGCGCGGGAATCCAGATATTCCATTGCAGGTCTTTGAACTGTGAGGTGAACAACGGAAGAAGATACAGCAGCAGGAACGCTATATTCTCGCGATCGGCGGCCTCGATCTTGATGGGCTTGAACGACATCCGCTCAAGGTTGTGCCTCGCGTATCGAAGCAATAGCCAGCAGATGAAGATCAACACCACGCAACCAATGGCGAGTCCCATTGCCATCCGAGAATTGCCGGATTGCAGAGCGACCCAGGCATAGGTCAGCAACACCGGCGCGATTGCGGTGGCCGTCAACATCAGTCTGGCGAGTCGGCTCAACATGACGCCAACGGTCCATCCGCAATCGCCGCCTCGTTCGATCGCCCTGCATCGAACACCTGCGCGGAAAGGGCGGCGGCCAGGCCTTCGGACTTGGCGGCGGCGGCGTCGATGGCTCGGGCGGTGGCTTCGAGGCGCTGGGCCTGTTCGGCGAAGGCGGTTTGGAGCGGGAGGGGGGGCAACCAGACCGGCAACTGGCCGAGTTGGGTTTTATTGATCGACGCTATGCCCGTTGTTCGCTTTGCCACACGCAGGAAATAGCCTCGGGCAGCCTCGCACTGCATGAACGCCCGTGCGTAATCGGGAATGACCAATTTCCCCATCCGCACGCGAAAGACGTGGTTTTGGTGGAGGCAGAGGTCAGCCTCGCCGCGCCACATTGCGCACCGCCCGAGCTTGTCGATGTCTCCGCCTTCGGTCATCAGGAGATCGCCGACTTCAAGCCGGCACCGAAGCCGATCATCCTCGGTGGCGTCGATCAGCTTGATTTCAGAAAGGTCGAGACGATCGGCCTGTACGTTAGCAACCCGCAGGTATGGCGTTGGTACGGTCAGCGTGCCGTTCAACTTCCGTCCCTTGGTCAGCCCAGAACCGATGTCGGCCAATTCGACCAGCGTTTGGACCGGCCACCCCTTCGGATTGGTCGCCGGGTCGCCGAACATGTCGAGGAAGAGGGCGGGGATGATGGCGCGGGCCTTGGCGCGGGCGGTGTCTGCGCGGCGCCTGATCTCCGCCGCCCGGTCCAGCAGCCCCACGATCCGCCGCTGTTCCACCAGCGGCGGGAGGGGAATCGGCATGTCGAGCAGAACCGACATGTCGGCTCTCGGCATTCGTGCGCCCGTGTTCTTCGCCATCAACGTGTCGATGACGGCCTGCCGTCGGACCCAGTAAAATAGATAGCCACGGTCGAGCCGTCTCGCGTCCGGCAGCAGCGGAACCAACTCCGTCGAGGCGCATCCCGCCTGTCGGGGAAGTGCGATTTTCCGCAGGTAAGGCCGCAGCTTGCCGAAAAGGACATGACGATCATCGAACAGGAAGGCTTGGCCTTTGCCCTCTCCGGTTCGGGAGCCTTGACCGAGGGCGATCTGCCCGGTTTCAGGATCGACGTGCTCCATACCCACGAACTCAAGTCCCCGGCCGAGCGCGTCCGAAGCGGCTGTCGTTCGCCGATCCATGCGACAGACGCTACCGAGTTCGACAGCGGCAATACTCACGCCGCCTCTCCCCGCAGTTCCGCCGCCAACGCCTGAATGTCGCCGAGGATGGTCTCCACATCCTCCTGCAATTCCTCCAGCAGTTCGCGCGGGTCGCGATGCTCCGCCGCCTCGCGGCTCTCGGGCCGGTAGCGGGAGGCCGACAGGTTCCAGTCCTCGCGCTCGATGGCGCCGGCCTCGGCGAACCACCAGTTTTCAGCCCATGGCGCGACCGGATCGCGCGCCTGCCAATCCGTCCACATCTCTTCCCGGCTGTTGAAGGCGGCGATCAGGCCGGGCAGGTCGTCGGCCTCGATCGGCTGGTCATGGTTGGCGTCGAGCTTGAAGCCGTCATTGCTGGCGTGCAGGAACATCACCCGTTCGGTGCGCCCGCCCTGACGGAAGACCAGCACCGAGGTCTTCACCCCCGAATAGGGCTGGAACACCCCGCCGGGCAAGGACAGCACCGCCTCGACCCGGTTGTTCTGCATCAGCAGGCGGCGCAGTTCCCGGTGCGCGCCGGTCGAGCCGAACAGCACGCCCTCCGGCACGACCACGCCGCAGCGCCCGCCAGCCTTCAGGTTGTCGATCATATATTTGACGAACAGAAGCTCGGTCGCGGTGCTGGTCCCGATCTTCACGTCATCGACGATGCGGTCACGGTCGATCCGGCCCGAGAAGGGCGGATTGGCCAGGATCACGTCATAGCCATCAAGCGGCAGGCCCTTCTCGGCCTTGGCCTGCCGGTCGAAGCTGGTGGTCAGCACATTGCGCTTGAGGATGCGCACGTCGGGCAGGCCGCGCAGCGCCAGGTTCATGCTGGCGAGGCTGACCATCTTGGGATCGACATCGTTGCCATAGAAGGTTTCGGTCTGGAGCTTGCGCCATTGCGCGGCGTTCAGCCGGTCGCCCATGCCGCGCTCGAAACTCTTGCCCTCCAGCTCGGCCACCTCGCGTCCATTGGCGGAGGAATTGGCGAGGCGGATATGCTCATAGGCCGCGACCAGGAAGCCGGCGGTGCCGGCGGCGGGGTCATAGACCGTCTCGCCTATTTTTGGATCGACCAGATCGACGATGGCGCGAATGATGTGGCGGGGCGTGCGGAACTGGCCGAGTTCGCCCGCCTGCTTGATCTGGCGCAGCACATGCTCGAACAGGTCGCCCTTGGTGTCGGGATCGGCCTGCTCCAGCCGCAACTCGTTCACCAGCGTCACGACCTGGGTGAGGACGGTCGGCTCGTCGATGGCGAGGCGCGCCTGCGCCATAAAACTCATGCCGAACGCGTCGCCGATGGCGGCGAAGAAGGGAAACACCTCGTCGCGGACGAAGGTCACAAGCTGCTCGCCCGATAGCGCGTTGGCCCAGGACGACCAGCGCATCCGCTCGCGCGAGATGGTCTCGACGCCCTTGGCCGGGGCGTTCAAGGGATTGCGGATCGTCCAGGCGCCGGCGAACAGCGAGGCGTAATCGCGCCTTGTGGCCTTGGCCTGACGAAGGTTGGCTGCGTCGATCCCCTCGATCATGTAGAAGAAGAATAGGAAACTGAGCTGTTCCGCGTTCGACAGCGGATCGGGATAGCCGCCGCCGTAAAGATAATCGCGAATCTGATCGACCTTGCGGCGCATATCGGGAGTGAAGGGCATTTTGGGACTCTAATCGCGGGGTTTGTCGGTTCGACGCGCATTCTCGTCGTGGGCGTCGTCAGAGTAGTCGACGCCGAACACGGCGTCGTTCAGGCTGGCGAGCACGCGCTCAAGCTCGGCCTCACCGCCGAAAACGGCTCTGGCGCGCTCAAAACCGCCATTCATGGACAATGGCGGCGCATCGAGGCGCCAGCTTTCGAAGAGGGTCAGCTCGGCCGCATTGGCCTTGATCTGCTCCTTGATGAGATGGAGAAGGCGAAGCTGATCGGTGTTGAAGTATTGACCGTCGAGCCAGGTTTCGAACGCGGCGCCCAGCGCCTCAGCACGGGCTTCATCGACATCCATGAAGGCGTGGCCGGTCTCGTCCACGGTCACCCATTCGCGGGTAGACGGGTCGATCTCGTCATGCACGTCGAGCGTCAGCATCCGGCGGGGCTGGCTTTGCGGTTTTTCGGCAGGGCGCACGACGACGACCCCGCCCTCGCCCGGCGTTTCATCATCGCCGTGGCGCAGCGTGACGCCAGTAAAATCCCACATGGTGAAGCGGTCTTTTCCAGGCGCGAGGCGTGTGCCGCGCCCCCGCATCTGCTGATAAAGGATCGAGCTATGAGTGAAGCGCGCCATAACCAGATTGCGGACGTCGGGGCAGTCGAAGCCCGTATCCAGCATGTTCACGCTGACGAGAATTTGCGGAAACGCCTCCTTTTTGAAACGCCTGATCTTGGCCTGGCCGTCGACGGTGTCGTCCGGTCCGAGGCCGGAAACGACGAAATCCGCATAGCGCGTCGTGGGCGTCGGCTTCTTGTCTGCGAAAATAACATCGAACATGCGGGCGAGCGTCTCGGCATGCCGTTTGGTGACGGCGAAGACGATGGTCTTGCCCCATTCCGGGGCACGGCGGACGCCGTCCGGGCCGGCATAGCCGTGCGCCAGCACGTCGCGGAACTCGCGCACCATCGCGCGGTTGCGCTCGGGGATCGTGAATTTGCGTTCGAGAACGGTCGGATCGACAATCAACGGATCGCGTTTGGCGAACAGCGCTTCCAGCTCGGCGCGCGTCGCCTCGTCCAGCGAATCCCAATCGATCTCGCCGCGCGCGACCGAAAAGCCTTCGGCCGCCGCCGTCCGCGCCGTCATCGCGCGATAAATCTCATATGGAACGAGATGCCCGTCCGCGATCGCCTCGTTCATGGTATAGCTATAGGTCGGTCGTTCGACCTCGAAGAACCGCAAGGTGTCGCGAATGGCGGCACGATCTTCCTCGTCCACGTCTAGCGCGTCGCGCATGACGCAAGGCGTCGCGGTGAGACCGATCTTCACACCGTCGAAATGGTCGAGCGCGCGGCGCCATTGGCCGTAAATGCTGCGATGGCATTCATCGATGACGATCAGGTCGAAATAGCCCGAAGAGTA
>JAJYAH010000490.1 GCA_021779635.1 Pseudomonadota bacterium
GGCTCGATCGGAAAAGCTGAACCAGTTTCTCAACCTGTCGTCATTCGCCGAGCAGATGCTGGTGCACGAAAACGCCATCGTGAAAATCCGCAAGGACATGCCGCTGGAACTGGCGGCGCTGATCGGCTGCGGCGTCATCACGGGCTATGGCGCTGTCGTGAACACGGCGGGTGTCAAGGCCGGCGAAACCGTGGCGGTGATCGGCTGCGGCGGCGTCGGCATGGCGGCGATCAACGGCGCACAGATTGCCGGCGCCGGCCGCATCATCGCGGTCGATACCAATCCGGCCAAACTTCAGTTGGCCACCAAGCTCGGCGCCACCGACATCGTCGATCCCGCCAATGGCGATGTGGTGAAGCAGGTGCGCGATCTTACCAACGGCGGCGTGCATCATTCGTTCGAGGTTCTGGGCCGCAAGGAGACCGCGGAGCAGGCCTTCGCGATGCTGGCGGCCGGCGGCACCGCGACCATCGTCGGGATGATTCCGTTCGGCCAGAAGATCGAACTGCACGGCTTCGACTTCCTGCGCGAACGCCGAATCCAGGGATCGTCCATGGGGTCGAATCATTTCCGCGTCGACATGCCGCGCCTCGTCGAGTTCTACATGCGCGGCAAGCTGCACCTCGAGGACTGGATTTCGGCGAGGCTGAAATTGTCCGAAATCAACGAGGGTTTTGCCGCGATGAAGGCCGGCAAGACCGTACGCAGCGTGATCATGTTTGATGCTTAGAGAGGCTCGTCATTCCGGGATGCGCCGCTTGGCGCAGGCCCGGAATCCATACTCCCTGTCGTGGTTATGGATTCCGGGCTCGCTCGTTTCACTCGCGCCCCGGAATGACAAATTTTATCTGGACACATGCGCCGAGACAGCGAGCCAGCGGCCGTTCTGCCGCGCCCAGCAATCGGTATAGCGTCCCGCGGCCTGTTGACCGTCCGGCATGGTGTAGCTGGTGCGAGCGTGGATAATCGCAAAGTCACCCATTACGCGAATCTTGACGTCGTGGGCCTCGAGATTGCTGATTTTGACGGGTATCGCGGTCTGCTTGAGAAAGCCGGCGCGGTCGACCAGCGACTTGTCGGGATTGGAGCAGTAGAAATCGTCAGCCAGAATCTCGTCGAAGCGCTCGACGTCCGAATTTTGCACGGAATTGACGTAGTCGCGATTGAGCGCCGTCAGCTCGTCGAGGTCCTTGTTCATCGTTTTTTTCCTCCTCTCGTATTCTTGTCATTCCGGGTTCGCCTACGGCACCCGGAATGACGAAGTTCAAATATCAATCATCAAACATCGGCGGTGGAACGAAGCCGCCGAATTCGCGCTCGATCAGTTCGGCCAGTTTCAACGGCGTGCGATCTTCGAGCCACGGACCGACGATCTGCACGCCGACCGGCAATCCTTCCCGCGAAAGGCCGATCGGTATCGCGGTGGAGGGCAGGCCGGGCAGGGTCGCGATGCCGGGCCATGCCAGTTGGTCGGGGTACGGATAATTCTCGCCGTCGATATCGATGTGACGCATCTCCTGGTCCGGCGAATGATCATGCGGATAGGCCGGGGTCGGCATCACCGGACAGATCACCACGTCAAAATTCCTGAACAGTTCGCGCCATTGCGCCCGCAAGCGGGTCCGTCCGCCATCGGCCATTAGCCAGTCGCGATGGCTGAGCACGATGCCGCGCAAGCGTTCCGCCGCCAGACTCATGTCTTCAGGCGCGAGCTTGGCCGCCGCGGTCTGGGCGCCGGCATAGTTTTCGGGGGTGAAGGACGCCGCGAGAAACGACATCAGCATCCGCATATAGAGCCGCGACGAGGCGGCAAAGTCCGGCAGCAGCGCGCTTGCACGCGTCACCGTCACGCCGGTCCTGCCGAGATTGGTTGCGAGTTTTTCGATCGCCGTGCGTACGCTTTTTGAGGTCGGCATCACCGGATCGGTGTCGATCAGGAGCACGCGAAAGTTCTTCAGGTCGCTGTGGCGCGGCGGCGGCAGCGTGAGCTGGTACGCCTTGCCGGCTTCCAGCGGGTCGGGTCCCGCCACCACATCGAGCAACAGCGCGAGGTCCGCGGCGCTGCGCGCCATCGGCCCGATCACCGACAGGTCGCGGTCGAACGGCAGCGGCGGAAACGGCGGCGGCGTATGTCCGCGCGACGCCACCAACGCGAAGGTCGGCTTGTGGGCATAGACGCCGCAATGAAACGCCGGCACGCGCAGTGAGCCGCCGATATCGGAGCCAAGCGACAGTGGCCCGTAACCCGCGGCCAGCGCCGCCGAGGATCCGCCGGAGGAGCCGCCGGGGGTGCGGCCGAGATCGAACGGATTGTTGGTCGTGCCGTAGATCTCGTTGTAGCTCTGCCAGTCGCCGAGCCCGAGCGGCACATTGGTCTTGCCGAGGAGCACGCCGCCGGCAGCCTTGACCCGGCAGATCGACAGCGCGTCCTCCGCGGGCACGAAATCCTTGTGCGCCGGATTGCCCCATGTCGTGGGCAGTCCAGCGATGTTGTAGGATTCCTTGATCGTCAAGGGTATGCCGAGCAGCGGCCCGGTCTCGCCGCGCGCGATCGCGGCATCGGCGGCGCGGGCGGCTTCCAGGGCGCGGTCGAAATCGCGAACGCAAATCGCGTTGATCTTGCCGTCGTGACGCTCGATGCGGCCGATCGCATCCTGTGCCAGTTCGACGGCCGAGACTTTCTTTGCCGCAAGAGCGGCCGATGATTCGGTCGCGCTCTTGAAGCTCCATTGCGATTTTGCCAAGGCGTTGCTCCTGCTGTGTTTCGCTCGCTGGAGCCGGATGATGCCTCGTTCCGGTGACGGCCGCTAGACTGCTATTGCTGCCGGGGAACGCTAGCCTAGAAGCATCCGCTGCATGACGCGGTCGCGATAGATGAAGAGATGAGCCAGCGCCGCCGCCACATGGAGGCCGATCACCACCAGCAACGTCCATTCCATCACCTGATGCCAGCCGTCGATTGCCTTGCCGGCGGCCGCATTTTCGGAAGCCAGCATCGGTAGCGGCACGAGATAAAACAATGATATCGACCAGCCGCGAAACGACGCGAACAGCCAGCCGGTCATCGTGGTCGCCAATACCAGCGCGTAGAGCAGCCAATGCGTGGCTTGCGACGTCACCCGTTGCCACGCCGGAAGCGTACTTTCCGGGGCCACGGGATGCGTGAGCCGCCATACCAGCCGGGTAACGATGAGGAGCAGGATCACGATTCCAAGCGAGACATGGAATGACATGGCGGCACCGGGTTTCATGCCGCGATGAATGTCCGGCATCAGCCAGCCCAGGGGGTATTGCACGAGCAGCAGCGCCAGCACGAACCAGTGGAACACCTTCGCGGTGGTCCCATATTGCGAACGATCGGTCATGATTTCCCTTGATCCCAGAGCTAGCGCATTTTCCGGCGCGGCGGAATCCGGACCGCCGCTGGAAATACTCTAATCATGTGCGGATATTTCAGCGCAGCCAGCGGCGCTACGCAGCTCCAATCAGAATGCCGACGGCGAGCACGATGGCGCCGCCGAGCACGATCTGGAACACCGCCTGCAGGAATGGCGTATCCATATATCGCGCGCGGATATATGCGATCGCCCACAACTCGAAAAACACCACGATGCCCGCGATCGCGGTGGCGATCCAGAACGCATTGGCCCATGAATCCGGAACCAGATAGGGCAGGGCGTGACCGAGACCGCCGACGGTGGTCATGACGCCGCAGGTCAAGCCGCGCAGCCAGGGTGAGCCGCGTCCGGTCAGCGATCCATCGTCGGACAGGGCTTCGGCGAACCCCATGCTGATACCGGCGCCGATCGAGGCGGCAAGTCCAACCAGGAAGGTCTGCCAGTTATGATGTGTCGCAAAGGCTGCAGCGAACAGCGGTGCGAGCGTCGACACCGATCCGTCCATTAAACCGGCAAGACCCGGCTGCACATATTGCAGCACGAACACGCGCCGGCGCGTCCGGTCCTCTTCGGCGCGCACGTCCGGGCTGAGGATCCGGTCGGTCAGCTTTTCCGCAAGCTTTTCGTGCCCCTTTTCGGCTTCCGCAAGATCGCCGAGCAGGCGGCGAACGCCGACATCCTGGGTCTGTTCGGCAGCCTTGACGTAGAACCGCTCGGCTTCGAACTCCATCGTCCCGACTTCCTTGCGGATGGTGTCGAGTGACAGGTTCTTGGTCAGCCAGATCGGACGGCGGCGCAAAAATCCGCGGACGTCTTCCCTTCGGATCGGTGGAAGGTTGCTGCCGAAACGCTGCTCGTAGAGTTCCAGGAGCTGGTGGCGATGGCCTTTTTCCTCCTCGGCCATCTGCTCGAAGATCTTCGCCGAGTCCGGATAACGCTCCGTGAGATCCTCCGCGAAGGTCATATAAATGCGGCTGTCTTCCTCCTCCGCGGAGATCGCAACCGCCAGCACTTCCCGCTCGGTCAAATCGGCGAAATTCTTCACGACGGTGCCTTTTCTATGATTTAGAATGGTTCTAAAATCGTTATAGAAGCTGGATTTGACCGGGTCAAACCGAAAAGTCGTTCACACGTGTGCGGGTTGCGCAACAGCATCATCCACGTTTCTGTAAAGATCACGGCAGGCGCTGGCTTCTGCGAACCTGCAATTTGGAACCGTTGCGGTCGGCATCCGTTCGAGGTCCTGTTGAAGGATCAATCCAACCGGAGTTCTCATGGACAAGGTCAAATACCGCTTGAATGATCCGCGGCTGGCGCCGCGTCGAACCAGGCTCGAGATCCCCGGATGGGCAGGCAAGCGCGAACCTCGCGCCGATGGTTCGCGCGAACAGGTGTGGCACTGCGTTCCGTTCTCCGAAGGCGCGCAATACGGGATCGAACTGTTCTACCCTTACGACAATGAACTGCACGTCAGCACCAGGGACGGCCAATTGATATTGGATGGAGATTGGGGTCCGGCGCCGGACGGCGGCCTGCAGTGGCCGCCGTTCCGAAATTTCGGTGACCATTTTTATACCTACCAGATCCTTCTCGACCTCAAGGTTGAAAAGGGCATGGCGATCAGGACCGAACCGCATCCGCGATTCTATACCGACCGCACTGATACCGTGCCGATAGCGGTTCCGGCGCTGGTGCGGAATTGGTGGCCGATGATGTTCTTTACGGTCTTCAAGGCGCCGGCCGAGGGCCGCACCCATATTTTCAGGCCGAATGAGCCGTTCGCGCAGATCATTGTGATCCCCGAGGAAGCCTCTTTCGAACTCGAGAAGATGGGCGCGGAGGAATCGGCCGAACGCGAGCTGCAAGCGCGGCGCATCTACAACAGCCGGCCGAAGCTAGCGCAGGGGACGGAATGGACCTCCTCGACCGACACCGTGTTCGACGGCACCTATCGTCACCTGCATCGCGCGGCGAAGGAAAAGACCCGGCAAAGCTGAGGCGAAGGGGCCGAACTTAAGCCTTCATCGACCCGCTTGGACGCACAAAAAGAACCTCAAAGCTCGCGCTTTGGGGTCCTTTTTTCTCAGCGCAGGCTGCGCAGTATCAATAGCGATAGTAGCCATGGTGGTGGTGATGATGGTGATGATGGTGGTGGTGCCAGCGGCGATGCGGCACCACGACGATCGGTCCATAGCGGTAGTAGCCGTGGTGATGATGGTGATGGTGATGATGATACTGCGCCAGCTGCACATTTGGATCGGCTGATTTTTGCGGAGCTTGCTCGTCGACCGCCTGCAACAGCGCTAGGGCGTTCGGGATCGGCTCCAGCAGGTCGGCATAGGAATTCGCCGCGCGATGCAGGT
>JAJYAH010000491.1:0-2631 GCA_021779635.1 Pseudomonadota bacterium
CTACGGTTCCGACGCGATCCAAGTCATGACCGAAAATCCTTACCGGCTTGCGCGCGACATCCGCGGGATTGGATTTAAGACGGCGGACGCCATCGCCATGAAGCTCGGCATCGAGAAGACGGCAACGATGCGCGTGAGAGCTGGAATCTCCTACGCCCTCACGGAGTCGATGGACGAGGGGCACTGCGGGTTGCCAACCGACGAGTTGGTGCCGCTTGCCGAGAAGCTGCTTGAGGTACCCGAAGAACTCGTCCGCACCGCGCTCGACCTTGAGCTCCGGGAGGATAACGTGATCGCCGACCGTGTGGGCGAGGCACCCTGCGTTTTTCTGGCGGGCCTCTATCACGCGGAACGCGCTATCGCCGGACGGCTGATGCGACTGGCAAACGGCACGCTGCCGTGGCCCTGGATCGATCCCGACAAGGCGCTTCCGTGGGTCGAAAGGAATATTGGGCTTACTCTCGCGGAGAGCCAGATTGCCGCCATTCGGCTCGCGCTCAAGTCCAAAGTCGTGGTGATAACCGGTGGTCCGGGCGTCGGCAAGACGACGATCATCAGGGGCATTTTGCGTATTCTTGCAGCCAAGGGAATCCGACTTCTGCTTTGCGCTCCGACTGGCCGTGCCGCAAAGCGGATGACGGAGGCGACCGGTTTTGAGGCCAAGACCATTCACCGGCTACTTGAGGTCGACCCAAAAGGCGGCGGGTTCAAGCGTGGCGAGGACAATCCTCTCGAATGCGACCTGCTAGTGGTCGACGAGGCGTCCATGGTCGACGTGCTGCTGATGCAGGCTCTTTTGCGGGCGATCCCCGACAGAGCAGCCCTGCTGGTCGTTGGCGACATCGACCAACTGCCGTCAGTTGGTCCCGGCCAGGTCCTGGCGGACATCATCTCGTCCGGCGCAGTGCCGGTGGTGCGGCTGACAGAAGTATTCCGGCAGGCCGCTCAAAGCCGGATCATCACCAACGCCCACCGTATCAACCAGGGCATGGTCCCCGATCTCAGCCCACCGGAGAGCGACAGCGACTTTTATTTCGTGCCAGCTGAGGACCCGGAAACCGCCGTCGTTCGCATCGTCGAGCTGGTCAAGACGCGCATCCCCAAGCGCTTCGGTCTCGACCCGATCCGCGACATCCAGGTCTTGTGCCCGATGAACCGGGGTAGTGTGGGCGCACGGTCCCTCAATATCGAACTGCAGGGCGCGCTTAACCCCGCCGGTGAGCACAAGGTGGAACGATTTGGCTGGACCTTCTCTCCAGGCGACAAGGTCATGCAGGTGGAGAACAACTACGACAAAGAGGTCTACAACGGCGACATCGGCACGATCAACAATGTCGATACTGCCGAGGGCGTGCTCGCAGCGACCTTCGACGGTCGAACTATCACCTATGAATTTGGCGAACTGGACATGTTGGTGCCCGCTTACGCCGCCACTATCCATAAAAGCCAGGGCTCGGAATACCCGGCGGTCGTAATCCCGTTACTCGCACAACATTACACCATGCTGCAGCGGAACTTGCTCTACACCGGCCTTACGCGAGGCAAGAAATTGGTCGTGTTGATCGGGCAGAAAAAGGCAATTGCCATCGCGGTGCGCAACGTGTCTGGTAGGCGGCGATGGTCCAAACTAGCGGAGTGGCTGCATTCTGGATGTGGATCGGCTTGGCTTTTGACCCCCAACCGGCGCCCAAGGTTGACCCCGTCTGACGGCCCGTAAGAACAGCAACCCATTTTGAAATTCAATGTTTCACCGGGGTCAATGTCGGACGCCGAAAGGGGGCAATATTCGTAGCCGCGACACATACAATCGGCGAGTTTGCCCCTTCGTTCACGTTCTATTTTAGCGTAGCCTCCCTTATCGCGCGGGCTTGTACAGCCGTCCTGCGGCGGCTCGAGCGACTTTGAAAACGGGATAGCCGCTCTCGCCTGTCATCCTCGCCTGATAAGGCGCGCACCTCACGCCACCTCACATGGCCGAGCGATTCCTCTCACGCCCGGACGAAGCCGAAGCAATCTTCCCGCGAGTGGCTGGGCATTAATTTGTTCAGGCTTTAGACCATCCGAAGCGCTCGTAACATAGAGAATGTCCAGATCGTCGCCTGCGAAGGCACACATCGTCGGCTGGCTGACGGGAAGCGCGATTTCACGATCTAGTTGCCCACAAGGGTCGAAGCGTAGTAGGCGGCTGCCACCGTGGAGGGCGCACCAGTATCCGCCGTCGGCGTCAACTGCGGCGCCATCGGGCAAACCCGTTTCTGGCGGTACCCGTGCGAACAATTTTCTTGAACCCAGCAGGCCCCTTCCTGGGTCAAAGTCGAATGTATACAATAAGCCGGAATTGCTGTGCGACAGGAAGAAGCGCCGACCATCTGCGCTCAGCGCCATTCCGTTGTGCAACTCGGCTTCGTCATTTTCACGCCGAAGGCCCCCATCCAGCGTGAAGCTGTGTAAGGCGCCGCGTTGCGTCGGCGGCGAACCGTCGACAGGATCGAACATGACGCCGACCCAGAAACGACCTTTACTGTCACATTGCCCTTCATTGAAGCGAAACAGTCCCGGATCAAACGGTGGAGGCGCAAGCAACTTTAACGCTCCCGTCGCTAAATCAAGTCGGTGAATGCCATACCGCAA
>JAJYAH010000491.1:2641-4819 GCA_021779635.1 Pseudomonadota bacterium
CCAATGCGGCGTCTCCGTGTAAAAGCGCAAACGCACCGACATCGCTCGTGACCCGCCAGCTTCGACGGGATTGTCGTTCTGGATCGTAGCGATGGAGCGCTGGCTCCTTGACATCGATCCAGTAGAGTGCGCGCTCGGCAGGCGACCAGGTTGGAGACTCGCCGATAATCGCACGATCATCGAGAACGGCTTCAATATCCATCAAAAGCTCCGTTAGCTCCTGAGCAAGTGGAGATGGCCATCGGGATCTCGAACGAGAGCATCCTGGTTAGCCGCCCACACTGTCCGTGTCGCTGCTACGTCATTCGCCTCGAGCCGACCTGGGTTTCGGCCGACGGGGTTGCGATAGCCGAGCAGTTCGAGATGTGGTGTGTCGCTGGGCGGCATCATCGGGACGACGACGACCTCCACGTTCGGTAACCCATCAAGCTCGACTTGTGTAGAACCTTGATTAAGCGTAGCTCTCCCGACCGAGAGTCCCATTGCCTCATAGAAGCGGCGGCTCGCACCGGCATCCGATACGCTGATCGCGGAGTGGTCGATACCGAGCAGCCCCGTTCCGCGCCAACGGCGTCGGTCTTGTGGTGGGAATTGCAGTAGTTCAAGCGGATGGCCCTCAATGTCCCGGAATTTGAGCGCGGTGACGCCGCCGGTCGCGAGGGGTAGCGTAACCGGGCCGTCGATTGAGATTGGAAGCGCCCCGAGCGCCACGGCCTTCGGCCAAACGGCGGCGGCGTCATCTGTGACAAGCGCCAGATGTTGGAAGCAAAGGTCAGCGCTTGTTGCATCCGCCGGGTAGTATCGTCCGACCTCGTCGAAAGTATCGAGGTCAACTCGCTGGTCGCCCAGATGAAGCGGCAGCCGTGTGCCGCCTGTCTTAAGTCCAAGTATTGCGATCTCGTCGTCTGGAATTTTCTCGCGTGCTCCCGCTTCGAAGCCAAGGCCTTCGTAGAAGCGTGTCAGTCGCTCGGGCTGCACGGTGGTAAGCCGGAACGCCGTAATTGCGGTGAGCTGTCGCATCATGGTCGAACGGTACCGCGGACGTTGGTGTAAATCGCCATCAATAGGTGCGATGCGCATAGGAAGAGACGGGAGCGATTGCGGCCGCCAAAGACGAGGTTGGAGACGAGGCTGGGCGTTCGAATTTTACCGAGCAACTCTCCCGCAGGACTAATGCAATGGACGCCATCCGCCGCGCTGGACCAGATATTTCCCTCCTCGTCGAGACGAAAGCCGTCGGTGAAACCGGGTTTAACCTTGTGAAATTCTTCGCCCCCCGAGAGACGGTTATCTTCATTGACATGAAAGCGACGAATGTACTGCCTTGGCTCAGCATCGAATTGGCGACCGGTCTCGGCGACGTAAAGGAGGGACTCATCCGGCGAGAACGCGAGTCCGTTCGGACCCTCGAGATCATCGGCTGCAACGCTCAACTCGCCCGTGCCGGGATCGAGCCGATAGAGCGTTGGAGGTAGCTCGGCAAGCTGTTTGCCACCCTCGTAATCGGTGTTGATGCCGTAAGGCGGGTCGCTGAACCAGATCGAGCCATCCGATTTGCAAACGATGTCGTTGGGTGAGTTGAGCCGTTTCCCCTTATATTCTCTCACAAGCACCGTCAGGGTACCGTCGAGTTCGGTGCGGGTGACACAACGGTTCCGGTGCGAGCAGCCAATCAAGCGGCCTTGACGGTCCCGCGCATGGCCGTTGGCGAAGCCAGACGGGCTTCGGAAGACGGCGACTCCGCCCTGTTCGCTCCAACGCAGGATACGATCGTTGGGCAGATCGCTGACATAAAGGCAGTCGTGATCGGCGAACCAGACCGGCCCCTCTAACCAGCGATAACCTTCACCCAATGTTTCCAAGCAAGCGTTGGGCAGAACCATCGCGCGAAAACGATTATCCACAATTTCGTATTCATCCATTGCACGCTATCCGACGTGGCAGGGTTCGCGGGCAGACTCGATATGTAATTGTACCGTCATCAATACCGCGGGCTGCTCGCCGATCGTGCCTGAGCGGTGGCCCTTCTTGCCGCTTGTCTCGATGCAGCCTTGATCCTCACCAAAGGAGAATTCGCCGGGCCCCTGCTCGATGCGTGTGCCATCCATGCTTTCGATCCACCAACGTCCCGACAACACGACGATCCATTGCGGCGCCGGGTTTTCGTGCCAATCCCCC
>JAJYAH010000491.1:4829-5759 GCA_021779635.1 Pseudomonadota bacterium
CGGTAAAGACGACAGTGGAAAGATAAGTGCTCTGCTTGTCGTTCCATTGCGGGTCTGCCGCCCCCACCCGCGCGAGCTCATACTGCGTGAGAAGACATTGTCGCAGATGGCTGACGCCGCGCCCGTCGACCCATAAATGCCAATATGGTACCGACGGCTTGAGGCCATGACCGCTCATGGATGCTCCTGCGAATGTGAATACGGATGGCTCGACCCAAGCGGGTTGGCAAGAAACGGCGACAAGCCGCTCCCGTCCGTGCCGATCACGATCAGCAGGAAGCCCGCGCCGAGCGATAGATTCTTAAGGAAATCCCAGAAAAGCGCGCGGCCTTTGCTGTCGCCTGCCGCCCAGAAATCGCTTTGCGCCCAAAAGCGCTTGTAGAGGATTGCTGTGGCGGCGCAATATGCGGCCAAGATCGACGCGGCCAGACGATCGGCGTATCCGGTAACAACGCCAAGCGACATGATGATCTCAATGCCAAGACCACACATAAGGACTAAAACGGCCAGAGTGCGCGGTCTGAAAGCCTCTTGGGCTTGCTTTACTGCGCCCTCGAAGCCGAGGATCTTGTCAAGCGCGCTAAAGGGCAAAAACAGGATCACAAGCCCACAGCGGACAATGAAGGCAGCGATCGCGGCGGCGCTCACTTCATGCGCTCCGTGATAAGGTCCGCCACGCGCAAGGCGTTTGCTATAATAGTAAGCGTCGGATTAACGGCGCCGATTGAGGGAAAAAAGCTCGCATCGGTGACGTACAGGTTTTCGATCTCATGGGACCTGCAATCGAGATTGAGGACGCTGCTTTGTGGGTCTTCGCCGAAGCGAAGCGTACCCGCCTGATGAGCTGTGCCGCCGATTGGCACGTCTTTTCCAACGTATAAAGTCCGATCGAATAGATGCGGATGGATGTCGAGCCTGTCGAGCATATTT
>JAJYAH010000492.1 GCA_021779635.1 Pseudomonadota bacterium
TCAGCGCGATCGGTCCGTGCTTGAGTTCGCCGGCGGCGTAGCCTTCGGCGTGGATGTAGGAAATTTCCTTCAGCTTCAGTGCGCCTTCCAGCGCCAGCGGATAGCTGGTGCCGCGGCCGAGATAGAGCACGTCCCTGGATTTAGAAATCTCGCGCGCAAGCTTTTCGATCTGCGGCTCGGTGGCCAGCGCTGCCGACATCAGCCGCGGAATTTCAACGAGGCCATGCACGAGCTTGGCCTCATCGGCCTCGGACAATTCGCCGCGCGCCTTGCCGGCGGCCACCGCCATCGCGGCCAGCACCATCAGCTGGCAGGTGAAAGCCTTGGTCGAGGCGACGCCGATTTCCGGGCCGGCCAGCGTCGGCAGCACGGTCTCGCTTTCGCGCGCGATGGTCGAGGTCGGCACGTTGACCACCGAGAGCGTATGCACGCCTTGCGACTTCGCATAGCGCAACGCGGCCAGCGTATCGGCGGTCTCGCCGGATTGCGAAATGAAGATTGCCAGATCGCCCTTGCGCAAGGGCGCTTCGCGGTAACGGAATTCGGAAGCCACATCGACTTCGACCGGCGCACGGCTTAAGCGCTCGAACCAGTATTTGGCGACGTAGCCCGCGTAGCTCGCGGTGCCGCAGGCAACGATCGAAATCCGCTGGATATCCCTGAAATCGAACGGCAGCTTTGTCGGCAGCGCCACCCGCTCGGTCGCCATGTCGACGTAACGCGCCAGCGTGTGGCCGACCACCTCGGGCTGCTCGTGAATTTCCTTGGCCATGAAGTGGCGATAATTCGCCTTGTCGACCAGAAAGGACGACGCGCCGGATTTCAGCACCTCGCGGTTCACCACCGCACCCTGTTCATTGTAAATCACGCCGACTTCGCGGGTCAGAACCACCCAGTCGCCGTCCTCGAGATAGCTGATGGTATCGGTAAACGGCGCCAGCGCGATCGCATCCGAGCCGAGATACATTTCGCCGTCGCCATGGCCGATCGCGAGCGGCGAGCCCTTGCGGGCGCCGATCATCAAATTGTTGTGGCCCTTGAACAGGAACGCCAGCGCAAACGCGCCGCGCAACTGCGGCAGCGAGGCTTTGACCGCCTCCTGCGGCGAGGCGCCCTTGAGGATGTAGGAATTGACTAGGTGCGCCACGGTTTCGGTGTCGGTCTCGCTGGTGAATTTCGCGCCCTGCTTTTCCAGCATCAGCCGCAATTCGCGAAAATTCTCGATGATGCCGTTGTGAACCACGGCGACATTGTCGGTCGCATGCGGATGGGCGTTGTTTTCGTTCGGCTTGCCGTGGGTGGCCCAGCGGGTATGTCCGATGCCGCTATGGCCCATGAGCGGTTCGGCCCTCAATCGCGCTTCAAGGTTCTTGAGCTTGCCTTCGGCGCGGCGCCGATCGAGATGGTCTCCTTCCAGCGTGGCGACACCTGCGGAATCATAACCGCGATATTCCAGCCGCTTGAGCGAATCCACCAACTGCTCCGCGACCGGACCGCGTCCCAGAATGCCGACAATGCCGCACATGCGGATCAATATCTCCAAATCGACGAAAAATCGCCAAAACCGCGCCAGCATCTCTTAACGAGAATTGCAGACGGGCAGGTACTCAATAATTATTGCCGATTGAGACAGCGTTAAGCCGAAAGCTTAACAAGTCCGGTCAGCCCTTCGGCTTCTTGTTGCGGGTCTTCATCTCGCGATATCGCGCCGCCCCACCCTCGCGGTTGGTCTGCGGGCTGCGCTCGACCGCCAGCGCATCGTCGGGCACGTCTTTGGTGATCACCGAACCCGAGCCGACATAGGCACGGTTGCCGATTTTCACCGGCGCCACCAGCGACGAATTCGAGCCGACGAACGCGCCCGCCCCGATCGTGGTGCGATGCTTGTCGAAGCCATCATAATTGCAGGTGATGGTGCCGGCGCCGATATTGGCGCCCTCGCCCACATGAGCATCGCCGATGTAGGAGAGATGGTTGGCCTTGGCGCCGGCCTCCAGCGTCGCAGCTTTGGTTTCGACGAAATTGCCGACTCTGACGCCCTCGCCCAGCGAGGTGCCGGGCCGCAACCGCGCATAGGGACCGACGGAGGCGTGCCTGCCGATCGATGCCTGCACGATATGGGAAAACGCATGGATCACCGCGCCGTCGGCGATCGAGACGCCGGGACCGATCACCACAAACGGCTCGATCGTCACATCGTTGCCGAACGTGGTGTCGGCGGCGAGATAGACCGTCTCCGGCGCGATCATGGTGACGCCGGCGTCGAGTGCTGCCTTGCGCAGCCGTGCCTGCATGACCTGCTCGGCTTCGGCGAGCTGGGCCTTGGTGTTGATGCCGCGCACTTCATCCTCGCCGGTCTCGATCACGACGGCCTCCAATCCCATCTCTCGAACGACGGTTACCGCGTCGGTCAGGTAATACTCGCCCTTGGCGTTGGCATGACCGATGTTCTCGATGATTTGCAGCGCCTTGCGGCCATCGAACGCCATCACGCCGGCGTTGCAAAGCGTGATCGCGCGTTCCGCTTGATTGGCGTCGGCTTGCTCGCGGATGGCGACCAGCCGGTCGCCTTCGACCAGCAGCCGGCCGTAGCCGGTGGGATCGGCGGCGCGAAAGCCGAGCACCGCAAGGGCTGCGCCTTTTTGCAACGGCGCGCGCAGGCGCTCGAATGTCGCAGCCGAGATCAGCGGCGTGTCGCCGAACACCACCAGCAGATCGTCGGCGCCGCGCGCGATGGCGTCGCGGGCCGCCAGTACCGCATGCGCGGTGCCGAGACGCTCACGCTGAAGGAATGTCGCAGCGTCGGGGCGCACCCGCTTGGCCTCTGCGGCGACAGCCTCATGGTTCGGGCCGATCACCACGGCTGTTGCGGCGCCAAGCCCCTTGGGGGCAGCGCCAAGCACATGTGCCAGCAATGGCTGGCCCGCCACCGGATGCAGGACCTTTGGCAGGGAGGAGCGCATGCGTGTCCCCTCGCCGGCCGCGAGCACGATCGTAAGGCTGGTTCTGCCGGTCATCCCTATCCTTAAACCTGGTTTGCTCCGCCGCCGTCATAAAGTGTTTGAGCCGGAGTGGAAACCCGGTTGCCGTTCGGGCGCGGATTTGAGGATGCAGGCGCATTTCCTGTTAATGTTTGTCGCGTGATTCGGCGGGGCTCGGGAGGGCCGAAAAAGTCGCATGGCGAAGCATTTCGACAATCTGGCCCGCAGCTTCGAGACCGAAGATGCCGGCGGCCTGCTGACCGGCTTTTTGGCCGAGGAAGAGGATTTCGACCGGCGATCGCTGTGGCGGCTTGGATCGTGGGGCGTAGGCGCCGTCGCCGCGGTCATTGTGGCGGTGCTGGCCAATCAGTCCTCGATCGGATGGCGGCGCGAGCAGATCGCCAGTGCCGATCTGGCGCGACAGTCGCAGCATATCCAGTCGATCGCCAAGGAAAGCCAGAACGAGACACGACGGCTGGCCTCCGCGATCGATACCCTGAACGGCGACCGCGACCGGCTGTACTCCCGCATCACCGTCCTGGAACAGGGGCTTGATTCGGTGACCGGCTCGATCGCACGGCAAAATGCTGCCGCGGCTTCGCCGCAAGCCACTCCCTCCTCCTCCTCCCCGGCAATGTCTTCCCCGCCGACGTCTTCCTCGATGCCGCCGTCCTCGCCGACCGCGAGTTCCGCCAGTCCACCCTCGCCGGCGACGTCCGCCTCGGCCGCTTCTTCCGCAACGGCGTCTTCGGTGCCGGCATCCGCCGCGAAGGCTGAACCGCCGGTAACCCAAGCCGCTGCTCCGGTGGTGGCGCCGGTCGCAACGGCGGCAGCGGTAGCGGCAAAGGGTGCGGCCATGCCGGACAAGCCGCCTCCGGTTGCCTCGGCCTCGGAGCCGGCTTCGGCGGCCGTGGCATCCACCGCGCAGACGGCGTCAAACGCGCCGGCGGCGACGCCGCCGGCAACGCCGCTGATGGCTGCAAAATCGATCATGGCTCCGCCGGACGCGGCGGCCGGAAAACTGATCGGCCCCGGCGCAGCGCCGGATCCCGCCGTCGCGGCGTCCGACCCCGAGGCGGTCGCCGCGACGTCATCGGACGACGCCACGGCGGATGCCGCGCCGGCGGCGTCCACGGTCAAGCGAACCGAATTTGCCGTTGATGTCGGAACCGCGAACTCGGTCGCCGGCTTGCGGGCACTCTGGCGGGGCCTGCTCAAATCGAGATCGAATTCGGCGCTGGCCGCTTTGCACCCGATCATCGCGGTGAAGGAGGGCAACAACGGGCTCGGCATGCAACTGCGGCTGGTAGCCGGACCGCTCGGCGACGCCGCCGCCGCCGCGAAAATCTGTGCCGCCATGATGGAAGGCAAGCGGGCCACCTGCGAAACGACGGTGTTCGACGGCCAGCAACTTTCGTTGAAGGACGATGAGCCGCAGGCTGCCGCCAAGCCCGCAGCGGTGCGGCCTGCCGCGCACCGGCGAAGCATTGCCAAGCGGGTGATGACCGAAGAGCCGCCCAAACCGCAACCCACGACGCTGTCATCATTCTTCAGCAGATAACGAAACTAGATCAATGATTGCAATACCTTGGAACCGAATCCTCGTGTTTTGACTTCGACCAATTCGGAGCCCGCGACGGGTTGTCCTGCCGCGCGTTCCCCGTCATAACTGCCCCATGAAGAAAACTCCGTTTCGGCTGACCCCCTACCAGGTGCAATGGCTGCTGATTGTCGGCTTTTCCACGGTTGGCTACGCACTTTACATCCGCTATCTGGCCATCGAGTTCTCGCAGACGTCGCTGGCTTGCGATGCCGGGTTGCAGACGATGTTGTGCAAGACCCGCTCGCTGGCGACGTATCTTTTTCGCAATTCGGTATTCGGCGTGGTCGCGCTCGTCATTGCGACCTTGCACCTCATCCGGCCGTCGATCGTTTTGCTGACCGGCGGTCTGATCGCCGCGGGATTTGGCGTGGTGCTCTACAATATCGGGTTGTCGGGACTGGCGATCGGCCTGCTCATTTTGGGATTTGCACGGCCCGCGCCCGCCACAGCGTAACGGCGAGCAGGAAATACATCGCGCAGGTCCACAACGACTGCCAGTTCTCCGCACTCTCGTTGAACGCGGTATAGACCACCGCCATCGCCAGCAGACCGGCAAACACTGTCTCGGCGAGCGGCCGCACGCCCTGCTGCGGGCGGTTGAGCAGCATCAGGAGCGCGAACGGCACCACGGCCATGGTCAGCATGGCAAATGGAAAATCCCGGTAGCGCGGGTCGAAGACGAAACCGAGCGCGGTTTCGGTGCCGATCAAGGTGGTCACCAGCAGCGCGGCTCCCAGGATGACGGTCAGCACCGATCGGGTTCGGCCGTCGCGGGGACCCAGCAGTTCAAGGAAAGTCGGCAGCGAGCGGCCCGACATCAATGCATGGGCGCAAAACAGCGGCGAGACGATCGCGGCGGTCAGCAGGCTGCCCCATCCCAGCCAGCCCCCGAAGCCATAGCTCTCATAGAACATCTTGTCGGAGGCGACGCCCAAGAGAATTCCGGCCGTGGTTGCGGAGATGCCGACCGCGACCCAGGACGCCAAGCGCGGCGTCCAGGGCCGCCGCCGAAGCGCCAGCCAGGCCGAGCCAAAGATCAGCACGCTCAAGGCCATGCCGGATGCCATTTGCAGCTTCCAGGACGGAAAATTGCTGACGGCTTCACCGGGCGGGTATTTCAGCACGCGCTGCACTGAATCAAACAGCCCCCAATAACCGCCGACGGTGCCCT
>JAJYAH010000493.1 GCA_021779635.1 Pseudomonadota bacterium
GAAGCCATCTACAGCACTGTCAAATACGACGACCTTCACCTGCTCATCTCGCTCGATCGCCGTGATGATCTCGCCCAGTTGCAGAGTCTCCTTTGGGCCGAAGATGTTCACCGGTGGAAGGTCGAAAGTGACCCGCCAGTAGGACGGCAAGCGCCGTTCAACACGGATTTGGTGGGCCGTGAAGGTTATTTCGGGACGGTTCATGATGTGCTCCTTGGCTTCTGGAAAGATGCGCGCGGCAATCGGCGCGCGCGGGCCCGTCTCAGGTCGATTGGCGGAGCGTTCGGAATGCAGATCGCATCTCGGAGGAAAACAGCGCCGGTTGTTCCCAAGCGGCGAAATGACCGCCTTTGTCGAGCTTGTTGTAATAAATGAGTTTGGGATACGCCCGCTCTGCCCAGCTGCGCGGGGCCGCATAGATTTCGTCGGGGAAGGCGCTCACGGCGACCGGGATCGTGACACCCCTGACGTCGAAGAAGCCTCCTCCCGTCGAAATCTGCGTGGTGTCCCAGTAGAGGCGCGCCGAGGAGATCGCGGTGTTCGTCAACCAATAGAGCGTGACGTTTTCGAGGACGTCGTCCCGAGTCAGCCCCTCCGTCTTTCCATCGAAGACGCGTGAGATCATGCGGTAACTGCGGATGTCGTGATCCAGCATCCATGCCGCGAGGCCGACCGGCGAATCCGCGATTCCGTAAAGCGTCTGTGGCCGGTTCGACATTTCTTGGGCGTAGCCCAGGCCGTGCTTGTAGAAATCATCGAGTTGGTCCCACGCATGCTTTTCGTCGCCCGCGAGGCCGGCGGGCGGCGGACCGCCGATCGAAAGGGCTTTTGAAACGTCGGCTGGAACCGTGGCCGCCATATTGGTGTGAATGCCGAGCAATCCCGGCGGCCGCTGCAGCGCCATCACCTCCGAGACGGCATTCCCCCAATCCCCGCCCTGCGCCACGTACCGTGTGTAGCCGAGGCGTTGCATCAACGTCGCCCACGCACGAGCAATGCTGATTGGGGTCCACCCGGGCGCAGCCGGCTTGCCCGAAAAGCCATAACCGGGAAGCGATGGAATCACCAGATCGAACGCGTCGGATGCACTCCCGCCATGGGCCGTCGGATTGGTAAGCGGATCGATGATCTTCAGCTGCTCGATGATCGAGCCGGGCCACCCGTGTGTTACGATGAGCGGCAACGCATTTTCATGTTTGGAACGAACGTGAATGAAATGAATGTCGAGCCCATCGATTTCGGTGATGAATTGCGGCAAGGCGTTGAGCCGCGCTTCGACGTTCCGCCAGTCGTGCTCCGTCTGCCAATAGCGCGCGAGTTTCTGAATCGTCGCGAGCTTGACGCCTTGCGAATCATCCGTGACCGTTTCCTTGTCCGGCCACCGTGTCGCCGCCACGCGCCGGCGCAACTCGACCAGTTCCTTCTCCGGAAAGCCGACATGGAAAGGACGAATTTCATCGTTTTTCGCCGCAGAGACCGGGTGCAGAGGGAGCAGTCCGGCCGCACTTGCGGCCACGACGCCCATTGCGGCAGTGCCGAGGAATTGGCGGCGATCCTGGTGACCTTCAACGCCTGCTATCTTTTCGACCGACTGTTGAACGAGATCCGTCATGTCATTTGCTCCAGATCCAAGTTGAGAGTCAGCCTTTGCTGACGTCGATGACAGCCTGTGAGAAGGAGGCGGGAGCTTCCTGAGGCAAGTTGTGACCGACGCCGCCCTTCACGAGGCGGTGCAGATATTTGCCGGAGAACTTCTTGGCGTAAGCTGTTGGGTCTGGATGCGGCGCGCCGTTCTCATCACCTTCGAGAGTGATGGTCGGCACGTTGATCTGGGGCGCAGCAGCCAATTTCGCTTCCAGCTCGTCCAAGCCAGGATCGCCTTGGGCCAGTCCGAGTCGCCACCTATAGTTATGGATCACGATATCGACGTGATCCGGATTGTCGAAAGCCGCCGCGCTGCGACCGAACGTTTCGTCGTCGAATTCCCACTTTGGAGATGCGAGCTTCCAGATCAACTCGGCGAACTCCCGCCGGTACCTGGAGTAACCCTCGCGACCACGCTCTGTCGCAAAATAGTATTGGTACCACCACTGAAGCTCGGCCTTCGGAGGCAGAGGCATCCTCCCGCCTCCTGGCTACCAATCAGGTAGCCGCTCACCGAGACAATGCCCTTGACGCGATCAGGCCAGAGTGCGGCGACAATATCGGCGGTGCGTGCGCCCCAATCGAAGCCGGCGATGGTGGCCTGCTTGATGTGGAGTGCGTCCATCAAGGCAATCGTGTCGACGGCCAAGGCCGACGGCTGACCCGTCCGAGGGGTTTCATTGGACAGAAAACCGGTCGAGCCGTAACCGCGCGCATGGGGAACAATGACGCGAAACCCCGCTGATGCCAGGCGCGGAGTGACCTCACCGAAGCTGTGAATGTCATAAGGCCAGCCATGCAATAGAATAGCCGCCGGTCCATCGATGGGGCCTGCCTCGATGTATCCGACGTTGAGCGCACCGGCGTCGATCTGTTTCAAGGACGAAAACGAACTGGGCGTCTCGGATTGGGCCAGCTTGATGGATCTGTCGGGGCTCAACCCCGCGTTAGCAGCTTGACCAGGCACGAGTTGTGTCGTCGCCAACGCTCCGGCGACGACCTCAAGAAACCGCCGTCGACCGAAGATGTTCAGGTGATTTTTCCCAATCATGTCCGTCACCTGTGGTTTGGCCGCTTCGTCTAGGAGCAATTGCCGCCACGATATGAGCGGCGTTGAGGGCACAATGTCTGCCCGCTCCTTTCCGAACCATTCAACGTTGGGAAGATGTCGCTCATATCAACGTATGAGTGATCGGCGCTCAATGTATGAGTGAGTGCGGCGCTGTCCGTCCGCTAAGAACAACGTGGCTCGCCTTTGCGATTTTTCGGGGTCACCTGGGCCGTAAAGCGGGAACGGACAAGATGCGCAGGAGCATCGCTATGGATGCGTGGCGGCGCTTCATTCAATGACCGCAAACAAGGGAGACAGTCATGAAGGTACTGATGGTAATCACATCACACGACCAACTGGGCAACACCGGACGAAAGACGGGCTTCTGGCTCGAAGAACTCGCAGCTCCCTATTACGTCTTCAAGGACGCCGGCGTTGATATCACACTTGCATCGCCAAAGGGCGGCCGGCCGCCGCTTGATCCCAAGAGCAATGAACCCGAATTCCGCACCGACCTTACCCTCCGGTTCGAGAAGGATGCGGCCGCGGAAGCTCAGCTCGACAATACCGTTCGCCTCGACAGTGTCAGGCAGGAAGATTTCGACACCGTCTTCTACCCAGGCGGCCACGGCCCGATGTGGGATCTCGCCGAAGACAAGCACTCCATCAAGCTGATCGAGTCTTTCATTGCCGCCGGCAAGACATTCGCTGTCGTGTGTCATTCCACGGGTGCGCTGCGTCACGTCAGGACGCCGGACGGGAAGCTGCTGGTGCAGGGCAAGGAAGTCACCGGCTTCACCAACGGCGAGGAAGAAGAGGTCGGCCTCACCAAAATCGTGCCCTTCCTTGTCGAAGATGAGATGTTGAAACTGGGCGCCATTTTCTCGAAGACGGCCAACTGGGGGGTTCACGTGGTCAGCGAAGGCCTGCTGATTACGGGACAGAACCCACATTCCTCGGGCCCGGCCGCGAAGACCCTGATGGCGGCATTGAAGCAAAAGGCGAAACCGGCTGCCACCGCTCGGGCTTCGTAGATCGATTATCTTTTAGGCGACTGCAGTCGGGGGCCGGGAGCCAAAAACGGGGAACAGGATCAGATCGTTGTTCGAAATAATCGCGCTACGAGCCGCAGCGTTATTCGCGTAAATGGGTCGGGCCCACGACCGTGGGGCCGGCTGCCTGCCCTTGGGCAAGAGCCAACTCCCGTTTGAGTTTTTGAGTCAGAATGGCTAAGCATCCGGGATGAGTAGCAAGAAGGTCATTGTGCGCCCGGGCGCGCCTGCCCTCGACAAGGGGCTGGATCTGATCAAAGCACTTGCCGCGGAGTCCGGCGGCCTCAACCAGAAGCAGATCGCGGAACGGGTCGGCCGTTCCGTTGGCGAGATTTTTCGTATGCCGAGCGCGTAAAACTAATCGAATCATCAATACGTTAGCTATTCTGTGAATTTCCGGCCAGACCACCAGAAGCTTTTCCGTAGCGATCCGCCAGCGTCCGGAAATAGCCTGCTTGCTCCTCGATATTTGGTGCGCAAAAGCCGATGCGCGTTGCGCTACCGACGAGTCCGCGCTTTTATCACGGACCGCGCATTTCCTGGCACCATTCACCTAAAGGAGCCTGACCTTGAGCGTTGCCTTCACCAAGGAAGACAGTGCCGAAACTGCGTCGGAAACCCTGCTACCCGACCGCCCGGTTTCGCCTCATCCGAACCTTGTTACGGAAGCGGGATTCAAGGCTCTGGGATTTCAACTCGATCAAGCCCGCGAGGCGTACGAGACCGCGCAGAAGATCGAAGACTTAAATGAACGCCGGCGGCAAGCGGCGATCCCCTTGCGGGATGTGCGCTACCTTGCGGCGAGGGTTCGGACCGCTCAGGTCATCCCCAATCCTTCGTCAACTGACACCGTTGCCTTTGGGAGCACGGTTACTTTCAGGCGCGACGATGGGCGCGTCCAGAAATATTCCATCGTGGGAGAGGACGAAGCCGACCCTAAGGCCGGTTCTATTTCCTTTGTATCTCCGGTGGCAACGTCTCTGATGGGCAAAGCTGTTGGGGATGTGATCGGCACATCCGGTCAAGAACTTGAGATCATTGCGATCTCGTAGCAGCCGCACCCGGATGAAGCCGATTTTTGGATCGGTTGGCCGACCCTAATCTCAGGTCCGCGCCGGCCAATGCCTGCTTGATTAGAACACCATTGCCGATCTAGACTTGGCGCCTCAATAAAGACAGCCGGTATCTCAAAACCGAGCCGCAATAACAATTTCAGGGGAGGTGCCATCCAATGAGCGGATTCATTACGCGTCGCACGATGTTGGCCGGTACGGCCGGCCTGCTGGCCGCCCCCTGGGTGGCCAGGGCACAGGCCAATACGTTGCACATCGGAATGCAAAGCATCCTGTCGGGACCGATCGCGCTGCTTGGCAACTCCTCCCGCAACGCACTGTTGATCGAGCAGGAACGCATCAACGCCGCCGGCGGCTTCCTCGGCCGGCCGATCGAATTCGTCTTCCGTGATTCAAAAGGCCAGCCCCAGGAGGCCGCACGCGTCGCGCGTGAACTGGTGAACAGCACGGGTTGCGAGCTGCTGATCGATGCCGAAGCCTCATCCGCCTCCTTCGCGGTCCAGGAAGTCGTGCGCGACCTCGGCAACATCGCCTGCATCCACACCAACAGCGAGACCTCGTCGCTGACCGCCGATCCCAAGATCCGCGCCCCCACCGCCTTCCGCGTCGCGCGCCAGGGCGTGCACGACGCGGTGGCCGGCAGCATCCATCTGGCCGAATACGCCAATGCCAAGAAGCTCGACAAATGGGCGACCTGCTCACCGGACTATGCCTACGGTCGCGACACCACCGCGCAATATCTGCAGTTCTTCAAGCAGTTCAAGCCGGACGTCGAGATCGTCACCGATGCATGGCCCAAGCTCGGCCAGCCCGACTTCACCGAAGTCATCACCAAGCTGATTCAGGCCAAGCCCCAGGCGCTGTTTACGCTGCTCTATGCCGCCGACCTTTCGGCGTTCGTCAGCCAGCGCAACATCTATGCGCTGTTCTCGCA
>JAJYAH010000494.1 GCA_021779635.1 Pseudomonadota bacterium
GTCGCGCACCAGGCGATCGGACATCTGCCCGGTCACTGGCAGCTTGCGCTCCCGCTCGAACTTCTGGATCGCGGCCTGGGTGTCCGAACCGATCGTCCCGGTCGGCTTCAACTGGCCGTAGCCATATTCCGTGAGCACGCGCTGCACCGCCGCCACACGGTGCGAGGCCTGGGCCGCGGCTGGAATTGGTGCGGGTGGCCGCGGAACATTGGCCGGCACCGGCATTACGGCGGTGGCCTTGACCAGATTGGCGAGCGGATCCGCAGCTTTAGGTTGGACGGCTCTGGGTTCGACGGCTTTCGGCTCGGCAGGTTTGATCTCGACCGGCCTGGACTCGACAGGCCTGGACTCGGCAGGCTTGAATTCCGGCAGTGAGGTCTCGGCGGGCTTGGTTGCGAGTTCGACCGGGCGCGGACGCGGCAACGGACTGGCTGGCGCCAATCCTGCCGCCGGCATAGCAACGACCGAGCCGAACATCGGCGACGGATGGTGCCCCGCCTGCAGGAACAGCGCGTTGGCGATGATCGCGCTGGCTGCGGCAAACGCCAGCACGCCGGCCACCAGATCTTTCGGGCTATGAAGCAGGATGCGCATCGCCAGGCCGCGCTCGGCTTCCGCGTCAACGGCAACCGCACGCGCGCCGCGGCGGCGGCGCGGCATGTCGTCATCCTTTACAACGTGTCTAGGCACTTTTCTTCACCTGATGCGGCTGGCTTGGTGGTCCGGATCGCAACGCCGGCGTCAGCGTTGCGATATTGCTGGATGGCTGCGGCGCCGGCGGCGTCAACGCCAGCGGCAAAGCCACGGTTACGGTGGTGCCCTCATTGATCCTGCTTTGCACGGTGATCTCGCCGGCATGCAGCCCGACCAGGCTCTTGACGATCGACAGTCCGAGGCCGGTGCCTTCGTGCCGCCGTTGATAGGTCTTGCCGGCCTGGAAGAAGGGGTCGCCGATCCGCTTGAGATCGTCGGCTGCGATGCCGACGCCGGTGTCCGCGACGCGAAGCATCAGCCGCGATCCGTCGACCCCGGCGGAAACCGTCACCACGCCGCCACGCTCGGTGAATTTGATGGCATTGGAGACGAGGTTCAACACGATCTGTTTGAACGCGCGCGGATCGCCGTTCATGACCGGCAGATCCTCGGGAGCCCGGGTCACGAGGTCGATCCCGTTCTCGCGGGCCTTCAATGCGAGCAGGTTGCAGCAATTGAGCACCGCCGCACGCGGCGCGAACGGCTCCGGTGAAATTTCGAAATTGCCGGATTCCATCTTCGACATGTCGAGGATGCCGTTGACCACCGACAGCAGATGCTGGCCCGAATCGTTGATCAGTTGGGCGTATTCCTTGCGGCGCGCCGCATCCAGCATCAACGCATTTTCCTGAACGATCATTTCGGAGAAACCGATAATGGCGTTGAGCGGCGTGCGCAATTCATGACTCATGGTGGCGAGAAAGCGGCTCTTGGCCGCGTCCGCCTGCTCGGCGGCGGTGCGCGCCAGATCGAGCGCCTGTTCCTGGATTTTCCGGTCGGTGACGTCGCGCATCACGGCGACGACCTCGAATTCAGGCGCCGTCGTCGTCTGCGACGGCCGCTCGAGCGGCCGGCAACGCATCTCAACCCAGATGAAATCGGCCGAATTGTTCGGACCGCGCTCGCCGCCGCGCGGCGCGTCTCTTCTCAGGCGAAATTCCACGCTGCGCGCCTCGCCGTCGCGCGCCGCGTCCGAGAGAGCCGTGAGATAGGCCGGACGATCCGCGACATGGACGCGGTCGAACAGACCGTGCCCAAGCAGCCGCGTTACCGGGGCACCCAACATCGTCTCGACCGCTGGCGAAATGAATTGCACCGCGCCGTTGCGGCGATGGCGCGAAATCACGTCGCTCATGTTTCGCGCCAGCAGGTGATATCGATCTTCCTCGACATTGAGCAGCGACACACTGATGCGGGCCAGCGACTCCGCGCCGAATGCGAGCCCGGCGGCATAGACCGTCGCCGACGCCACGCCGAAGGCCGTGAGGGTGCCGCGCAAGGCCGCGATCGAATCGGAAGCCGGCAACATGTCGAAATGCCCGAGAGCGATCAGCAGCGCGGCGCATACCAGCGCCAGGGCGGACGCGAATACGACCACGCGGCGTGATGCCGAGAGTGCGGCTTCAAGCGGAACAACGACCAGCCAGATCGCGGCAAAGGACTCAATGCCACCGGTCTTTATTGCCAGCGTCATCACCATGCCCGCCATCGCCAGCGATGACAGGACATGCGCGCCTTCGTAGCGGCCGGTACGCGACAGAAACCACGACAGCAGAATGGGAGCGATCAGCCAGGTGAATGCTGCGACCTCAAGGGCGGTCGGCGCGCCGCGCATCGCCAGATAGACCGGGAATGCCGCGAAAGCCACCAGGCTTCCGAGCAACCGCGGCGCGATGAATGCGCGATGCCGTGCGCGGGTCAACGCGTCATATCGCGCTGATGGATGCAGCAGCGCATCGAGACAATCGCGGATGATATTCAAAACTGCCACAGCTTTCGCGCCTCGGTTGTTCGTCAAACAGACGCGCCGGAACGCTCCCTTTATTGTTGCGCCACCGTGTCAGAGCGAAATTAAGCGAACGCTAAGGCGCCCGGGCCGACGGTCAAAGACCGAGTCTTTGCGGGGTTTTTGCGGGTCCCAACACGGCTCATTCCATGCAGATGGTGAACGTCGGGTTTCCAGGGCGGACCGGTATGGTTTCGAAATGGTGGATGAGCCGGACCGAAGACGAAAGCCGCCATCAATCGAAAATTTACACCGAATCAAATCAGCCGGATTTTTCCCAAATTTTCGACGAATTAAGTTCAATGCAAACACTTGCGATTTATCGACGGCTGTTAATCAGGACCGATTGCGCGAGATAAACCGCAACAGGATCAAGAAGGACGGCCGGGGTCGCGAGATGTTTTTCCTGCTTCGCATGGCATTCTGGCTCGGGCTGGTGCTCGTGCTGTTGCCAAGAGACAAGACGCCTGAATCGGAAAAGTTGCCGCAACTGGGGGCGTCCGAAGCCGTCTCCGCAGCGACCGCTGCCGTCTCGGACATGAGTCAGTTTTGCAAGCGCCAGCCGGCGGCATGTGAAGTCGGTGGCCAGGCCGCGACCGTCATCGGCCAGCGCGCCCAGGCCGGCGCGCGCAAGCTCTATCAGATCATCACCGACAAGCGTTCGCCCGAACATACCGGTTCGATCGGCGGCGTCGGGAATGCAGATCCTTTGCCTGCCGAAACCGCGCCGCGCGATACGCTGACACCGGACGATCTGGTGGCGGAGTGGCATGCCGTCCCGCCGCCGTGACCGCGAATTGAACCCGAAACCAGCGCCATTTTTCGTTCGATCATATCGCTTTCGATCGCCTGCGGTCCTATATATGGCCGAGGGATTGAATACGGGACATGATGAAGATCGACGAAATCAGGGATAATTTCGCGCTGTTGGAGGACTGGGAGGACCGCTATCGGTACGTCATCGAACTCGGCCGTACGCTGGATCCGATGCCGGAAGCCGAGCATTCCTCAGCCAACAAGGTGCAGGGCTGCGCCAGCCAGGTCTGGCTCTCCAAGCAGATCGACCGCCGTGGCGCCGGCACGCCCGTGCTGAATTATCTCGGCGACAGCGATGCGCATATCGTGCGCGGGCTGATCGCGATCCTGCTGACGCTGTATTCCGGCCACACGCCGCAGCAGATCCTTTCCACCGATGCGATCGCGGTGTTCGACGAATTCGGCTTTCGCGAGCATCTGACCCCGCAGCGCTCCAACGGGCTGCGCGCCATGGTCGATCGCATTCGCTCCGACGCCCGCGAGGCGCTTGCCGCTGCCTCCTGACGGTCTGCTCACCGCGAACGCATCGCCGCGCCGGACGCATTTGGTTGGAGATAGTCCGCCGATGGCTTTCGATTGAATCGATCTGTCGGCGGGTCACTTCACCTCTCCCCGTCGGGGAGAGGTGAACGCTTCCGCTGAATTTGTGGATCAAGCCAGACTCATCAACCGAGCTATTTTCGTCGCCGCTGCTGCTGGCCAAGTCCCATTTTTTTGGCAAGCTGCGAGCGCGCCACCGCGTAATTCGGCGCCACCATCGGATAGTCGGCCGGAAGGCCCCATTTGTCCCGGTATTGCTCCGGCGTCATGTTGTATTGCGTCCGCAAATGGCGTTTCAGAGATTTGAAGCGCTTGCCGTCCTCGAGACATACCAGGTAGTCGGGGGTCATCGATTTTTTGACGGAAACCGCAGGTTTGGCCGGTTCCTGCGGCGTCTCGATCCGCCCTCCCGAGACCCGCAGCAACGCCGCATGAATCTGACTGATCAGGGCCGGAATTTCGGAAGCGGGCGTCGGGTTGTTGCTGAGATAGGCCGACACGATGCTCGCGGTCAGGTCGATGAAATTCTTGCCGGCAGCGTCGGTCATGGCCTGAACCTTTCAAAGATCGTAACCGCGCAGGAACCTTGCGGATCGAACAGTGTACCGCTGCGTCAAGGCGCTTCGCGGAACTATCCATTACGCTCAGATATGAGCGGATTGACGCCGAAGTGACAAGAACAACGATGCCTTATTTTTAGAAGCGGGTTCGCCGGAAGTGGAGGCCTGCTTATGGACGCTGATCGAGGTGCGCGCGCAGTTCATCGATCGAGGCGAACCGCATCATGCCTTCGGGCATTTGAGCCTCGATCGAGCCATCCGAATATAATGAATAGGCCATGCCGTCGACGACGCCCGATTTGAGAACCGTAACCGGCGGATGTTCCTCGTTTCGCGCAGGCGGCGATTGGCGATCTGCACCGGTTGGGCCGGCGTTCGGCTCGGTAAATGTCGAAGGTGCGCGGCCGCTGCGCCGCTGCAGCGGCGCATCAGCGGTCCGCGAGCGTTCCGATTGAGGCCAGGCGTCGTCGAACGTCACCGGCGGCGGGGCCTCGCTCGATTTGAGCGGCGGCGGCGCGGCAGGCGGAGGGACGTGAAGATCGGCCGCAGACGGATCAGTCGTTCGCGCCTCAGCGCGCTCGCGCTCCTTCCGCGATGACGAAGAAAACAACAGGTTGCGGCGCGGCTTGACGGCTGGCGTGGCTTCGGCTGCCGGTGGCGCGGGCGGCGGCTCGTTGCGCACGCGCTCGCGCGCCGAAGCCTCGTCCTTCCATGGCGCCGGAGAAAGCGCGGATGGTGGCGCTGCCGGCTCGGTATCGCCTGGGCCTGCAGCACCAGGCTGGTCGCGGCCGAACGGGAAACCGTCGCTTTCCGGAGCCAGACCGCGCAACGCGGCACTTGCGGCTGCCGACCGGAGGGGAGTTTCCGCACCCGATGTTGTCGCAAGGCCCGGTCCAAGCTGCAGCGCGATGTTCTTCAACTCCCGAACGACGGCCCAAAGACTAAGCATGATCATGCCGGTGCAGGCCGCAACCACACCGGTGACCATCAGCGTATTGCCGAAGCTGAATTCCTTGACCGGAATTCCAAATCCGATCCCCAGAAGACCAGCCAATAAAATGCCAATCCCGGCGATCAACAGCACGACCATCATCTAAATCACCCCTCGGCCTCGCCCGAAAGGCTCGCAGCCGCCTATGCTACGATACCGTCATATTGCGCGTACCGCCAACCAGCAATTGCAGGCGTCGCTCCCGGCAATATATCCATCGCCGGAAAAGGAATATAGTCCTCCTGCCGTGCTCGCGTGAGAATCCGGTGCCCGGATGGCCACCTTTGGCTCGAGCGGATTGTTGCGGC
>JAJYAH010000495.1 GCA_021779635.1 Pseudomonadota bacterium
ATCAGGCCGACGATCCGGTCTTCGCGCTCGACGATGATGGCACGCAGGTCGTCCGGCTCTTCCAGGCTTATTGTCTCCTTCAGCGAAGTCCCCGCCCGGGCGACGATGAAACGCCGCTCCATGATGTCCTGGGCCTGCTTGACGAGATAAAGGTTGATGTGCCGCTCCTTCGGGATGCGGTGGCCGCGGTGGCGCAACTTGATCGTATAGATGGTTTCGCCTATGAGCGCCCGCCTGATGCCGGCAGCCACAGCGACCGCGACGATGACCGGCACGATGATCGCGTAGTCGCGCGTCATTTCAAAGACCATGACGATCGCGGTCATGACTCCGCCGGTACCCGCGCCAACCATCGCCGCCATGCCGACGATGGCGGCCGACGGCGCGTTCAGGCCGGCGTGCGGAAGAATAGCGCTCACGAAAAGAGCGAAGGCCCCTCCCAACGTCGCGCCAAGGTAAAGTGATGGCGAGAAGATGCCCCCGGAAGCGCCGCATCCAAGGCTGATCGTCGTGGCGAGCATCTTCAAGGCGAAGAGCAATGCCAGCAGGCCCGCCGATGTCATCTTGTTGTCGAGAGTCGACTGAATGACGCCATAGCCGACGCCGTCCACGTAGGGATGGCCGAAGAAGTGGGTCAGAACGACCATCATCAGGCCGATCGCGGCCATGCCGATCATGTTCTGGATGTAGACATTTCCCGGCAGCTTCGGAAAGCCATCCTCCATGACCACAAGCAGGCGAATGAAGGCCCAGGAGGCGACGCCGCACAGAACTCCGAGCACGACGAACGCGATCGCCTCCTCCATACCCAGCGACGGTGACAACAGGAGTTGAATGTCGGGAACGACGAAGGCCGGATCCGGGCCAATCAATATCCTGCCGATTGTCGTGGCGGCGCCCGTCGCGACGACGACAGGAAGAAAGGTGCGGTTCGAGACCTCCGGCAACAGAATTTCCAGGGCGAAAAGCACGCCGCCGAGGGGCGTGTTGAAAGTCGCCGCGATACCGGCCCCGGCACCCGCCGCCAGCAGGGTGATCTTCTGCCTTGTCGAAAGTTTTATGGCCTGGGAGAAAGCTGACCCGAGCGCCGAGCCGATCTGAATAATCGGCCCTTCGCGGCCTACCGCGGCGCCGCTGCCGATCGAAAGGGCCGAGGCAAGCGATTTTACAACCGCAACCTGACCGCGGATGTTGCCGTGCTTGTAGAAGACCGCGTCCATCACCTCGGGCACACCATGGCCCTTTGCCTCCGGCGCGAAGCGCTGAACCAGAAAGACGACAACGAGGCCGCCCAGGATCGGCGAGAAAAATACCAGGTCGCCGAACCGGCTCGGTCCTTCGCTGATATTGGCGTCGTACCAGATGCTGAAGGTGCCGTTGTAAAGCGCGTTATGAAAGAACCCGATCAGCGCACGCAGCGCGATGGCTCCGAAGGCCGTCATCACGCCGACGATCAGCGCGAGGCCGCAAAGAACCAGGAGATTGACTTTCCTTTCACCGTCACGGGCCGGTAAGCCGTTGCCGACTGCAATCCGGGGGGAGGTTTCAGGCATGGAATCGAGCGACAAAGCCATCTGGAGCCCTACTTCGTAGCAAAGGCTCCGCGAGTCGACACGAAAACCTCCAGCAAGATCAACGGGTAATCATGCTGATTTTTATTCCAATCGGCGCGGAAAAAAGCGCCAGCGGCGTTTTGACGAGATTCGAATCCTGATTGTCAACCTTTTGTGCCATCCGACGACGGGCGACGACAACGGGCACGGCACGCCAATCACGGGATCTGCTGCACCTATCGCGAAAGACCCAGCCAACGACCGCCTCCGGGATGGACAGGATCAAGCCTGGCCTGGGAGATTTGGGAGGTGCCAGAGCCACGCAAAGCCCGCTCGGATGCCAATACCCCGATGTCACCTATCGTTGCAGAACAAACGTACCCGGCGCCGGGCATAACGGGGAGATGCCGCGCGCCGGCGCTCCCATGGCTGGCGGCGCGGTCCGCGTCGCATCGCTGCGGGCGACGAGCCAGGATTCCCACGCGGGCCACCACGACCCATCGACGCGCGCCGCGCCCGAACGCCACGTCATGGCGTCCACGTAGCGGTCGCCGACCTGGCGCGTGGCAATGTCGTAGTGCCGGCCCGGGTGACCCGGCTCGGAAACAATGCCGGCATTGTGACCGCCATTGGTCAACAGGAAGGTCAGTTCGGTGTCGGTGAACAGATGAACCTTGTAGACCGACTGCCAGGGCGCGATGTGATCGGTCTCGGTGCCCACCACAAACATGGGTACGCGCAGGTCTTTCAGGGCGATAACGTTGCCATCGACGGCAAAACGGCCGGCGGTGAGCCGATTCTCCAGAAACAGGCCGCGCAGATATTGCGAGTGCATGAGATAGGGCAACCGCGTCGGGTCCGCGTTCCACGCCAGGAGATCGCTCGTCGGCTCCCGCTCGCCCAGCAGGTAATTCCTCGTCATCTTCGACCATACCAGATCGTCACTGCGCAGCGCGCGAAATGCGGCGCTCATCTGCGACGAATCGAGCACACCCTGATCCCACATCATATCTTCGAGAAAGGCGACCTGGCTATCGTCCACGAACAGCATCAACTCGCCCGCCTCGCTGAAGTCGGTCTGGCCCGCGAGCAGCGTGACCGTCTTGAGACGATCGTCATCGTCGCGTGCCATCGTGGCGGCGGCAATCGCAAGCAGCGTGCCGCCGAGGCAATAGCCGCAGGCATGGACCTTGCGCCCGGGCACCACGGCATTAACCGCGTCAAGCGCGGCCATCACGCCCTTGGTGCGGTAGGCGTCGAACGTAACGTCGCGATCGGCAGACGTCGGATTGCGCCAGGAGATCATGAATACCGTGATGCCGCGATCGACCAGGTAGCGCACCAGTGACCGCTGCGGCCCGAGGTCGAGCACGTAATACTTCATGATCCAGGCCGGCACGATCAACACCGGCTCCGCCAGCACGTCAGGTGTGGCGGGGCTGTACTGGATCAATTCCATCAGCTCATTGCGGAAGATCACCTGACCGGGCGTCGCCGCGATGGTCTCGCCGACCCGAAAACTCTTGTCAGGCTCCGGCGGCGTCATCGTGACGGAGCGCCTCAAGTCGTCAAAAAGGTAGCCCATTCCACGCACGAGGTTGGCGCCTGCTTCGTTGAGCGTGCGCTCGATCACCACCGGATTCATCGATGGCACATTGGAGGGCGAAAGGGCGTCGAGAAACTGATGCACCATGAAGCCGACCCGCTCAACGTCTCTGGCCTTCATGCCGCGCAGCGGTTGTGTGGCGCTGCGCCACCATTCCTCCTGCGCCAGGAACGCCTGCTGCCACCAGAGAAACGGAAACGTCTGCCAGGCCGGGGCAGCGAAGCGGTGGTCGTTCGGCTGGGGCTTTAGCAAAGGAACCGCATTCCCACTCATCAAGGTGGCAAGCCTCGCCGCCAGCACGGCGCCCAGTGCCGCAAGTTCGAGCTGCCGCCCGGGAGCGCGCGAAAAATGCGATAGCCAGTCGAACCAGGCTGCGGCTTCCGCGTGGGGCGAGAGGCCCGCGGTGAACCGCGCAATCATGCTGCGGCCGACCCGATCGACGGTTACGAACGAGGGCAGATTGACCACAGGTGACGGCGCAGGGGGGCACGCCATCGACGGCGTTGCCTGGGCGGGCACCGGACGCAGGGCAACGGGCAAATTCTGAATTGTCTCGGTCATGACGGAATACGCCTGCGGATCATCGAAAATCCATATACGAGCCGACGCCGCCCACCTTGACCCTGATCAATTGCACCGGCGCCGGAATCACCCCAGCCACCGAGGGGCACATTGGCAAGCAGGCCGGTCTGTCAATCTTCCAGAGGCTCCGCGAGAGTCGATTGATTTAGCTCAACGCCACACCTGCGAATGCCCTCATTCTTACAAAATCGACCGATTTCCGGACGAAGAAAAAGTGGCCCGGTTGCACGGAGCGTTCAACAGGAGGGTGCCGTGAAGAGAAACGCCATCGCTTTGGCCTTGGGCCTTGTCCTTTTTCCGTTTCTTCCCCTGGCCACACAAGCGCAGAGCACCATCACCGAGCAGGAAGCGCACGCGATCGGCGTCAATGCCTATCTCTATTTCTACCCGCTGGTGACGATGGACGTCACGCGAAAGCAGTTCACCAACGTCGAACCGGGCAAGGAATTCGGCAAGGGCCCGATGAACAGGTTCGTCAATGTGCCCGAATACCCACCGGCAAACTTCAAAGGTGTCGTGCGTTCGAACTTCGACACTTTGTATTCCATCGCGTGGCTCGACATGTCGAAAGAGCCTGCCGTGATCAGCGTGCCGGAAACCAGCGGACGCTACTACCTTCTGCCCATGCTCGACATGTGGAGCGACGTATTCGCCTCGCCGGGCTGGCGGACGACCGGCACCCGGGCCGGGACTTTTCTGGTAACGCCTCCAGGCTGGCGGCCCGACCTGCGCGACAGGTTTATCGACGAGTTCAAGCTGCCGAAGGAGACGCAGCGCATCGAGGCGTCGACGCCGTATGTCTGGATCATTGGCCGCACCAAGACGGACGGTCCGCCGGATTACGATGCTGTCCACAGGATCCAGGCGGGCTACAAGGTCGCGCGGCTTTCCGAATTCGGCAAACCGCCCCAGCCCACCGAAGTCAAAATCGACCCGAGCGTCGACATGAAGACGCCGCCCAAGGTTCAGGTCGACACGATGACGGCAGGTGTCTATTTCGCTTATGCCGCCGAATTGCTGAAACTCCATCCACCCCATGTGACCGATGAGCCGATCATCGCGCAGATGAAGCGAATCGGAATCGAGATCGGCAAAGGCTTTGACATCGGCAAGCTCGATCCAGTCGTGCAAAGGGGCCTGGAGACCGCCCCCGAAGATGCGCAGAAGCTGATGGGGTGGAAGGTCCCGACCATCGCGCGCGTCGCCAACGGCTGGTCGCTGAATACCGACACAATGGGCGTGTATGGCAATTATTATTTGAAGCGGGCCATCGTCGCCCAACTGGGGCTTGGCGCGAATCTGCCGGAAGATGCCATCTACCCTCTCAATCTCGGCGATGAAACCGGCAAGCCGCTCGATGGCGCGAACAAATACACGATCACTTTCGAGAAAGGCGCGACGCCTCCTGTCAATGCCTTCTGGTCGCTCACCCTCTACGACGCAGAAGGATTTCAGGTTGGCAACAGCCTGAACCGCTTCGCGATAGCCAGCTGGATGCCGTTCAAATACAATGCCGACGGCTCACTCGAACTCTATTTCCAGAATGAAAGTCCTGGAAAGGACAAGGAGACGAACTGGCTTCCCGCGCCCAAGGGACCGTTCAACCTGACCATGCGAATGTATGGCCCGAAGCTGGAGGCTCTCACCGGACGCTGGATACCCCCGCCCGTCGTGAAGGCCCAGCCTTTGTCGGGGCTAACCGCGCAATGACGATCGGGGACAAATTCCAAACAGAGGTCGGTTGACGCCGAATACGTTTGCGAGGGGGACGCATGGACGGAATATCGATCGAGCAGCATGACCGCAAGATGATGGCGCGCGCAATCGCGCTGTCGAAGCAGTCGGGCGCGGCCGGCGAATATCCCTATGTCGTATTGATCTGCCGCGCCGGCAAGGTGGTGGCGGAGTCCATCAACCGCGTCAAACATGACTCCGACGTGACGCGACACGCCGAGGTCGTGGCGATCTCGGCCGCCCAGAAGGCGCTTCGTTGCACCAGCCTCGACGACTGC
>JAJYAH010000496.1 GCA_021779635.1 Pseudomonadota bacterium
ATGTCGACTTTCTTACCTCGGGCGAGGAGACCGAGCTCGACAAGACAGTCATTGAGCGGCTCGCCGATCCGCTCGTACATCTTATACGCAATTCGATCGATCACGGGCTTGAGGATACCGCGCGCCGCCTGGCGGCCGGAAAGTCCGTGCGCGGCCGCGTGCAGCTCTCAGCGGTCCACAACGGCTCGGAGGTCGCGATCTCGATCACCGATGACGGCGCCGGCCTCAACGCCGAACGCATCCGCGCCAAAGCTGAGGAGGCGGGGCTTATCTCGCCCGACGCCAAGCTCAACGATCACGAACTGTTTCAGTTGGTGTTCCACCCCGGATTCTCCACGGCCAAGGAGATCACCTCGCTATCCGGTCGCGGCGTCGGAATGGACGTCGTCAAGCGCACCATCGAAAGCCTGCGCGGCAACATCGATCTTGCCTCGAAGCCCGGCGCCGGCACGACCATCACGCTCCGCTTGCCGCTGACGCTTGCGATCATCGAAGGCATGCTGGTGCGGGTCGGGAACGGCCGATACTCGATCCCGCTGTCGGCGGTGGAAGAATGCGTGGAATTGCCGAAAGAGGCCGAGACGGGCGATGGCGGCCGAAATTTCCTCAACATACGTGGCCACCTCGTGCCGTTCCTGCGGTTGCGCGAGCTGTTCAAGACCAGGAGCGCCGTCGAGCCGCACCAGAAAGTGGTGGTCGTTTCGGCCGGTGAATCCCGGGTTGGACTCGTAGTCGATCAGGTCATCGGCAACGGCCAAACGGTCATCAAGTCACTGTCGAAGCTGCATGCGGACGTCGAGACGTTCTCCGGCGCGACCATTCTCGGAGACGGTACGGTCGCGCTGATCCTCGACGTTGCCCATCTCGTAAGCTTCGGCCAACGCTTCGAGAGCCAGTTGCGGAATGAACGGATCAGGAGGGCGGCGTGAACGCAAGCACCCAGACCAAAAACACCGGTCCTGCGATGACGGCCTTGACGCTGCGGCTGCAGGACGAGGTATTCGCCATCGAAGCAGAAAGCGTTCGCGAAATTCTCGATATGGTACCGATCACGGAGGTTCCGAACGCCAAGCCATTTGTTGGCGGGCTGATCAACGTACGCGGACGCATCGTTCCGCTCGCCGATCTGCGGGTGCTGTTCGGCATGGACCGGGGGCCACCGGACGTGAACACCCGGATCGTGGTGATCGAAACCGATCTGGACGGCGAGCCGACCATCGCCGGGATCCTTGCCGATCGCGTGCACAACGTTACCGAGATCGAGACCGCAAGCATCGAGGAGGCCCCTAAGATCGGCATGCGCTGGCGGCCCGAATACGTGCGCGGCATCGGCAAATCTGGCGACGACTTCATCATCATTCCCGACATAGCCCGCATCCTGTCGCCGGAGTCCCAGGAGCCGGCGCTTCATTTCTCTAACTCGGATCACAAGACGGCGGGTCTTGCCGTCCCCCAACGCTAGGAGATTGTCCATGCGATTTACGATCAAGTTGAAAATGGCGATGGCCTTCGGCATCGTCGTCCTTCTGGCGGCCGGCGGCATGGGCGCCGGAATCCTCAATCTAGGCAATCTGAACAGCAAGATTGATCAGATCATCCGCGAGGACTGGCAAAAGGTAGAGCTCACTAACACCTTCCAGGCAGAGGCAAATGACAACGCCCGGGCCAATTTCGAGCTCGTCATGGCGGAAACGCCCGAGCAGCGGGCAAGGATCGGGGAGCGAATCGATGCCAACGTCAAGGGCATTACTGCCAAGATAGATGAGGTGGAATCCTTGCTTTATGCGGACGACGGCAAGCGGCTCATCGCCCAGGTGAGGGAGGCGAGAAAGCCCTATGTCGCGAGCTTTGCGAAGATCAAGGGTCTGCTTGCGGCGGGAAAGCAGCAGGAAGCCGTGCAAACCGCCAACGCGGAGCTTGTTCCCGACCTCAATAAGTTTCTTGGCTCAATCAGCGCTTTCGTCGAGTATCAGGGCCAGCTGATGAAGCAAAAGGGTCAGGAAGCGGCTGCAACCTATTCGAATGGCCGCACCATGATGCTGGCTATCTTGGTCATCGCGACCCTCCTTGCAGCTGGTGTTGCGACTTGGATCGTTCTCAACATCAGCCGCGCGATTTCGAGTGCTGTCGGTCTTGCCAATGCAGTCGCCTCAGGCGACCTCAATGCGACCGCCGTGGTCAGGTCCAACGATGAGATCAAAGACCTGATTGACGCACTTAACGGCATGGTGTCGAAGCTGAAAGAGGTCGTATCCGAGGTGATGACGGCGACCCGAAACGTCGCTTCCGGCAGCCAGGAGATGTCGGCAGCCGCTGAGCAGCTGTCGCAGGGCGCGACCGAGCAGGCGTCTTCCACCGAGGAGGCATCCTCTTCGATGGAAGAGATGGCTGCCAACATCAAGCAGAACGCGGGCAACGCGGATCAAACCGAACAGATCGCCCGTAAGTCGGCAACGGATGCAAGCGCCAGCGGCGAGGCCGTGGGCAAGGCCGTGGCTGCGATGCAGACGATCGCCGAGAAGATCATGATCGTGCAGGAGATCGCGCGGCAGACCGATCTGTTGGCGCTAAATGCAGCCGTCGAAGCGGCCCGAGCCGGGGAACATGGCCGTGGGTTCGCAGTGGTGGCGTCTGAGGTGCGAAAACTCGCCGAACGCAGTCAGACGGCAGCGGCCGAGATCTCGACGCTATCGGTGGAAACCGTCAAGGCGGCCGAGCAGGCCGGCGACATGCTCAAGAAGCTCGTGCCTGACATACAGAAGACTGCCGGGCTTGTTTCCGAGATTTCTGCGGCGTCGAACGAACAGAATGCTGGCGCAAGCCAGATCAACACCGCGATCCAGCAGCTCGACAAGGTCACGCAGCAGAACACTTCGGCGGCGGAAGAGATGTCCTCGACTGCAGAAGAGCTTGCAAGTCAGGCCGAGCAGCTCCAGGCATCCATCAGCTACTTCCGCCTTGACGACCGTCAGGAGCGGACCGAGTCGTCGGCGACCCAGCGCCGGACCGCGAATGCCCACGCCGGCAGCAGTGAGCAAGGAGCAAGGGCTGCAAAGAATGCGGTTGTTGGCATGCAGGAGCGAGTGGCGAGTGCTGCGCCCGGCATCGTCAAGCGAAAGAGCGCCGGCAAGTCCACTGGCAGCGGTTTCGCGCTTGACATGGGCGGTGGCGCCGACGAGCTCGACGCGGATTTCAAGCGCTTCACCGCAGCATGACCCAAACCCTTATCTCCGGCGCGAGGTCTCGAGGCCTCGCGCCGGGTGTCCCTTGTTCCAGACGGATGGAAGCACACCATGTCGGAAACTGCACAATACGTCACGCTCGGGCTAGGAGCCGAGCGGTTTGCTCTGCCGGTCGAACGGGTTCGGGAGATCCTGCAGGCGCAGCCCATCGCGCGGCTTCCGAATGCCCCGTCCTATTTTCTCGGCATGATCGACGTGCGCCAGCAGGGCATTCCAGTCGTCGATTTGCGTTTGAAGCTGGGCCTGGAGAAGGCACAGGATACCGAGAACACCCGCATTATCGTCCTGCAGGTCACGATCGGCGGACGCGAGCTCACTCTCGGGCTGAAGGCCGACCGCGTCTTCGAGGTGACTGAACTCGACGGAGACCAGCTCGATCCGCCGCCCGAAATCGGGGCCAGTTGGAGCTCAGACTGCATTTTAGGCATCGGCAGGCGCAATGGAGCGTTCGTGACCGTCTTCGATCTGAACCGATTGTTCGGCACTTCTGAAATCGCGCAAATAGCATCAGAAATAGGCATAGCGCGGCACGCGGCTTGATCGAACCAGATCCCTGCAGAGACGATGGATCTTGAGGCTACCGCCGGATAGGACCCTCTCCCAGGCGTCTTTGCGTCGATGGTCCTCGTGTAAGTGTCGTTCAGAGTAAGTTATGTCACAACCACTTCGCCGCACAGAAGAATCGAATGAACAGGCGACCTCCGATCGTCTGACAGACAAACAATATGCGCGCGTCGCGAAACTCGTCAGCGATTTTGTAGGCATCAAGCTGCCAGCGGCCAAACGGATCATGGTCGAAGGCCGTCTGCGCAAGCGGATGCGGGCTCTCGGCCATGAAAGCCTCAAAAACTATTGCACTTTCTTGTTTGATGGAGACGGCCTCGAAACCGAGTTCGTCCACCTCATTGATGCCGTCACCACAAACAAGACCGACTTCTTCCGCGAGAATGAGCATTTCTCATTTTTGGCGAACGAGATCGTGCCTCACCTCATGAACCGGCGCCGACCCGGCGAACGGACCCTCATCAAGCTCTGGAGCGCGGCGAGTTCGACGGGTGCCGAGGCCTACACAATCGCTATGGTCATGGCGGAGCTTGCCGCGCGCCGGCGCGAGCTGGACTTCGAGGTTCTCGGTACCGACATTTCCACTGAAGTGCTTGGTCAGGCGGTGCTCGGAATCTATCCGAAGGAAATGATGGTGACTGTGCCAGAGGACATATCCCGGCGATACGTCATGCGGGGGCAATCGGCGAAGCACCGCGACCATGTCCGCATCGTGCCTGAACTCCGGCGCCGTGTTCGGTTCATGCGCCTCAACCTGGTGGCTGACAAATATCCGCTCCATCGCGACATGGACGTGATCTTCCTGCGCAACGTTCTCATTTATTTCGACAAGTCGACGCAGGAGGCCGTGACCTGCCGGATGATCGATCATTTGCGGCCCGGAGGCTTCCTGGTTCTCGGTCATTCCGAGTCGGTCATCGGTTCCAGCCTGAAGCTGCGGCAATGGGCGCCGGCTATCTTCCAGCGAGCATGAGATCATCATGAGCAACGAACCGGCCGAAATCCCGAATGCCCCGCTTCCGAAGATCAAGGTCCTGATCGTCGACGACTCCGCCGCCGTGCGCAGGATATTGAGCGACATCATCGCTGGCGAGCCCGATCTCGAGGTCATGGCAACTGCGCCGGATCCCTATGTAGCCGCGGAACGGATCCGGCGCGAAATTCCCGACGTCATGTTGCTGGACATCGAAATGCCGCGCATGGACGGCCTGACCTTCATGCGCAAGATCATGGCACAGCGCCCGATTCCGGTGGTGATCTGTTCTTCGCTGACGGAAGAAAGCTCCGAGGTCACGATCAAGGCGCTGGAGGCCGGAGCAGTCGACGTCGTATCGAAACCGCGTATCAATACGGCAGAGTTTTTGCAGGAGTCGCGGATGCGGATTTGCGACGTCATCCGCGCCGCTGCGCACGCCCGCCTGTCGTCCAAGCCGCGGGCGGCCCCGCGACTCCATGTCGAAGCCAAGCATTCCGCCGATGTCATTCTGCCGCCGGTCCGGTTGAGGCGGGCGGCCGGGCAGATGACCGACCGTATCATCTGCATCGGGGCTTCGACCGGAGGGACGGAGGCGTTGCGCGACATTCTCGTGGCGCTGCCGGAGGAGTCGCCCGGCATCGTGATTGTCCAGCACATGCCTGAAAAATTCACCGCAGCCTTCGCCCGGCGGCTCGACGGATTGTGCGCGGTGTCGGTCAGGGAAGCCTCGTCCGGCGATATCATCATGCCGGGAGTGGTGCTGATTGCGCCGGGCAACCATCACATTGCGCTGGAACGCGTCGGCCGACAATACCGGATCGCCATCAAGGATGGTCCTCCGGTTTCGCGCCACCGGCCGTCGGTCGATGTGTTGTTTCGTTCGGCCGCGCAGATGGCCGGGCCGAACGCTGTCGGCATTCTCTTGACCGGGATGGGCGACGACGGCGCACAGGGGCTGC
>JAJYAH010000497.1 GCA_021779635.1 Pseudomonadota bacterium
CCAAGCTGAGTCTAAGTTCCCGCGGAAACAAAACGTCCTCGCGTACAGCATTGCACGATGCATCCTTCTGCGCGGGACCGCGATACGCTAGCCCCGAAGCGTCAATGTCCGCATTGCCGTCTACTGCCGCCTTTCGGGCAAAGTATTATGAAGCGGCCGTTCCGTGGCGGCCTGAGATCGGCGTTGTCGCTTCGGCGGCGCTACAAACAGCGGCAAATGGCCGCCGAGGGAATGATCTGTGTCTTCATCGGCGCCCTGATCGCTGAATTCATCCTGCTGCTTTTTCTTTACGAGCGCTTCTCGCTGCCGGTGATCATCATCTCGACCTCGCTGGTCGCGCCCAGCGCGGTTCCCAATGGCGGTCTTTCTAGTTTCCGAATATCAGGCCCTCGCCGAGACGACCACGCCGCGCGAGGCGATCAGGGAAGCGGCGCTGAATCGCCTTCGGCTGATCGTGATGAGCAGTCTGGCGATGATCCTTGCTCTCGCGCCGCTCGGCGCGGCGATCAACGGCCCCGGCGACCATATGTTGCGGCCGCTGGCCTTCGCCATCATCGCCGGGATCGCGGCGCAACTTCCGCTCGTGCCGCTCGCCATGCCCGCCCTCATCGGGCTCATGGGGCGGCCATGAAGGCGGTCAAGCCCCGGCGCGGTGCTATTTCGACGCCGTCGACGCTCCGCCACAATGCCCTCTTCAGTTTCAGCGCCCCGAACCATTCGCCGATTTTGGCCGGTAGTTTCGGAACAATTCGTCCGCCATCTGCTTCTGGTCGGGCGAGAGGCCGGCATAGAGCACGCCCAAGGCCGCAGAAAGCCTCATGACATTTTCTGCATGCTGCGCGCTGATGGCCGCGTAATTGTCCATGATCTGCGGCGCGCTGAGCTTGCTCCGATCACCCCTGTTCTGCTGCACCACGTTCTCCATTGTCTGGGCGTTGTCCAGCATCACTTGCGCAAATGCATTCCATTCGGCGTCTTGCGCCTTTGTGATGTGCAGCGTCGCGTAAATATCGCGGATGCGCTGCTCCACCTTAACCTGGCGGGTGTCGGGCGCGCCGGAACCGCCCTGGGCGTAGGCGCCCGCCGAAAAAGTCAAACCCAATACAAGCGCGGCCTGCGCGACAATGGGGGGAGTCAATCGCATGATTCAGGTTCCATCGCGTTGAAGATATCGGAGTAGGCTCTCGATCGTCAGTCGTCGTCATCGTCGCCGTAATAAACTGCGGGCGGCGGGTAGGCCGATTGCGGCGGAGGATAATAAACACCAGGCGGCGGACCGTCGCCGGCAAGGGCGCCTCCCAGCACGGCGCCGGCCGCAAGTCCAAGCACCGCGCCAGCCACGCCGCAACCGCCGCAGCCACCATCGCCCCAGTTGCGTCCACCGCCCCAGCCACCATTATGCTGCCAGCCGCCACGGCGTTGCCAGCCGCCGTTATGCTGCCAGCCATCGGCATGCGAAGGCAGTGTCCAGGAAGCGCCGGCCGCCATCGCGACCACCAACCGCAACGCCTTCATTTTGGTCATATTTCGTCCCCACTGGCCACGGAGCGCACGCGAACGATTGCCTTTCAACGGTTCAATCCTTCGCCAAACCTGCGTGACTTGAGCGTCACAACAAGGCGAAATTTCGACGGCGGTTCAATATGAAAAATGATTTTAGAAGATGGGCGGGTCTTTTGGGGAGCTGTATCGCATCGTCGGAGGGCTGCACTGCAAAGCTGGAGCCGATCAATCCGGGAATGTCATGGAGGACAACCTTCAACGCCGTAGGCAGCGCTGATGCGAGGGGCAGGATGACGGAAGCTGGCCAATCAGTGGATAGCGCATCGTTCGGCGCCGGGCCACGCACGCATGCTCCTGCAATGCATGCTTACAAGGATACGTTCGTGGCAGCCCTGAGCGAACCGAATGCGGACGGCGGTTCCAATTTCCATTTGGCGATGGCTAACGGAGTGTTTACCGCAGGGCCGAGCGCTGGTCTGCGCTTCACGATTTCCGAATTCGAGCTTAAGGGGTGGTCTGGCACCAACGGAATCAAGACCTACGGAAGCAGCGAAACACCAGTAATCCAGACCGTCACCTCGCCGATGGCAAAAAGATTCAGCGGATTTGCACCATGTTGATCGTGTTGATCTCGCCGCTGCGCTGAAAGGCACAAAGGAGCCGGCCCCTCCTCGGGATGCGATGCCGTCCCACGACATTGGCGCCCATAAAGCAGATCTTGGGCAAATTGGAAGGGATCGGCGGAATCGCCTCCGCCATGAGCGAATTTTTCGACAGGCATTGACTTGCCGGTCAGCGCCGACTGGTTGATGAACAGGTCTTTTGCTGTGAGCAGGTGGAGGTCGACGGGAATCATGTCGCCGGCAGACAACCGGACGACGACGGCCTCGTGCAGCGCTGGCGTCCAAGCGGGGAGGCGCTCTCGATCACTGAAAAGGCAGGCTCCACAATTTTGGCGAAGCCGCGGCGAAAGGCGAGCTTTCGTAGTCCGCGCCATGTCGGCATTGGGAAAGCCTGCTTTCTAGAAGATTCTAGGCTTTCGGCCTATGACCGGAATCCGCCCAACCTTTCCCTTGCCGGCGACTTCGGGGTGGTCCGGCATCCGCCCAGGGACCTTGTCGACGCGTTCGGTGGCGGGTTGAATTCGGCCGTTTCTTCCCTTCGGCCTACTTGCGCCGCAACGAATTTATCGCGTCCCCGCAGACGACTTCGGCGGTGGTCAGCAGTTCGCCCACGTCAGACTTTTTCGCGAGCGGACGATCCCAATGGACGCTTGCGGCGTCATGCGCAGGGCGCATAAAATCATCCGGTCGAGTAAGATCCTGGGCGCCCGAGAAGCGGCTTCCACGCGATTTCAACCGGCGCTGGAATTCACGCAGACGGCCGCGCTTTTGAATCCCTGGACTGCGTCGACGAAGGCGATCGTCGATTGCAAACGGTCGATCACTGGATGACGACGCCATCACCGCGATGGCTCCCGACCCGTCGGACACAGGTGGCCGCGCGAACCCGGTCCGGCGATCAACTCCACCCTGCTTGGAGGCAGCATGGGGCGGAATCGGAGATTTCCCAGTGTGATCCGGGTCTCGGCGCGCCTCCGGGGCCGTCTTCTGCTCATCCTGCTGACGTTCTGGGCGCTAGCGATGGTCGTTCCGGAATTCTACCGACTGGTCCATCCGCTCGGTTCCTTCGGTCTCCTGGTCGATGGCGACGGCCGCATCATCGACGTGCAAGGGCCTTTCCCCACCGAAATGGAATCGCCGGCCTGTAGGACGGGCTTGCGTCCGGGGGATCGGCTCGATCTGGCGCGGATGCGCTGCGTTCCGGTCGATACGCTCCGTTGCGCGACCGCTCTGGCGACCTTGGGGAAATTGCAGCTGGTCGGCGACAATCGACGCGGTGACCTGGCCATGGCGGCGACTGCTCAGAAGCCCGCGCGTCAAGTCGAGGTTGTCGCCGGGCCGACGCCCTTTTCCTGGTGGGTGAGGCTGGTCCTGCCGCTCGATCAAATCGCCGCCATTGTTGTCATACTGGCCGCTGCGTGGCTGGTCTGGACGCGGCCGGGAAGAATGACCTGGGGGTTTTTCCTTTACATCATATGGTTCAATCCCGGGCAGTCATCCGCCTATTATGCGCTGCTGCAATACACACCAGCCGCCTTGATCACGCAGAATCTGGCCGGGGCCCTGGCGCAGGGCGCCGGCTTCGCCGGCTTCCTGTCGTTCGCCTTGCGCGCGCCCAAGGATCAGATCACGCCGCGCTGGCGGCCGATCGAAAAAGCATTGCCGGCAGTCGCAGGTCTGCTCGCCTTGCTTCTGGCGCTCGCCAACATCAATGTCTTCGGCTATCCCGCAGAGGCTCTGATGCGCGCGGGAACGCTCAGCGGACTTGCAGTCGCCGCCTGCGCCCTCATCGTGCTGCTCGCGCGCCGCGGCGAGCAGCAGCCTTTGGATTACCAGCGCCTACGCTGCAAGTCGCGCAGTTCAAGCTTTCGCACAGCCGGGCTTTTGTCGTGCGCGCCTATCTGCTGCAAACCCATGAGATGCTGTTTGACGCCCACAACCACGCATTCCGGGTGTTCGGCGGCGTACCGAAGCGCGGCATCTACGACAATATGAAAACCGCGGTCGATAAAGTCCTGACCGGCAAGCAGCGGCAGGTGAACGCGCGCTTTCTCGCCATGGTCAGCCACTATGTTTTCGAGACGACGTTCTGCAATCCCGCGTCAAGCTGGGAGAAGGGTCAGATCGAGAAAAAGGTTCAGGACGGGCGCCATCAGCTTTGGCAGCCGATGCCGAACTTTCCCACGCTGGAGGCCTTGAATGAATGGCTGGAGCGGCGCTGCCAGGAGCTGTGGAGCGAGACGCGCCATGACAGCGAGCCGGGCACGATCGCCGATGCCTGGCGCAACGAGTCGCCGAGCCTCATGCGGTTCTCACGGCCCTTCGATGGCTTTGTTGAACAGAGCAAGCCGGTGTCGTCGACCTGCCTCATCAGCTTCGAGCGCACCCGCTACAGCGTGCCGGCTACCTTCGCCAACCAGCGGGTCAGCCTGCGCATTTACGCCGACCGCCTCGTCGTCGTCGCCGAAGGGCAAGTGCTTTGCGAGCACCAGCGCGTCGTCGAGCGCTCCCATCACGGCCGCGGCCGGACGATCTACGACTGGCGCCATTATCTGGCGGTGATCCAGCGCAAGCCCGGCGCCCTGCGCAATGGCGCGCCCTTCGTCGAACTGCCGGATGCGTTCAAACGGCTGCAACAGCACCTGCTCAGACGCCCCGGCGGCGACCGGGAAATGGCGGAGATCCTTGCCCTGGTTCTCCACCACGACGAGCAGGCCGTGCTGTGCGCCGTCGAGATGGCCATCAACGACGACGCGCCCACCAAGACGCATGTCCTCAACCTGCTGCACCGGCTGGTTGACGGCAAAGCGCCGGAGGGCGCCAAGGTTGAGGCCCCGCAAGCCCTAACGATGGATGGACGCCGCTGGTCGATGAGGTCCTGGATGCCGCGGAAAAAATCATGGCGGAGCATCCTCAAGCGTCGTTCCGAATCAATCAGATCAAACAAAAATTGGGCTGCCTGAGGATTTACTTGCGACACGAAGGCCTGCCCGAGGACGTTTCGGCTAAATTGAACGAGACAAGAGACGTGGCGTGTCAACGGTCGTTCAACATCTGTGAAATTTGCGGTGCTCCCGCTTCATTGGGACGTCTGAAATCTTGTTGGAGCGTCCGCTGTCAAGCATGCGCGCCCTCGGGATGGGTGCCTGCCGATGCGAAAAACGGCGAGTTTTGATCGATCTTGCGATCGTAACCGCTTTTCATTGGATGATTACAAATCCGACTGCGGACCAATCAGTTTGCTCTTTCTGAGCATCGCAGCCGATCGTCGCCGGTGTCGGCGCGCTTCCGAAAATCCTATCGCCTTCATGCCACTTCTCACCGCATGCAGCGCCTCTTAGGTCACCGTCTAGATTTTGGATCGCTGGAAATATCGAGGTTCTGCGCGGGGCCGCCATTGCGCTGTCGGATACGATCTACACTTTCTAAGATTCCTTCAATTACGCGAGCCTGCCGATCTTCCAGCTCTTTTCTCAACTTCTCTGACTCAGCCGACGGTCCAACAGTTCCTGCCCGCGCCGGAGGAACGGGGAAATCATCAACCGCTAATAAGCTCAGGAGCGCTTTGAAAAACGCGTCGGCTTCGCCTGACCGGCGTTCAGGCGCGGCG
>JAJYAH010000498.1 GCA_021779635.1 Pseudomonadota bacterium
GCATTGCCGTGCCTGGTTTGAAGCCAACGGATACGAATTGCTCGATTGGCCGCCCGACGTGCCATTTGAGGGCGCCGGGGACGCGCTGTTTGATCGCTATCATGAGCTGTTATGGGTTGGACGCGGGTTTCGCTCGCATCATGCGGCGGCAGTCCTGCTCGCGAGAATGCTCGGCTGCATGACGATCCCGTTGGACCTTGTCGATCCCTCCTTCTACCATTTGGATACCTGCTTCTGCCCGTTGTCAGGCGGCCACCTCTTATATTACCCGGCCGCCTTCGCGGAAAAATCACGCGCAACGATCGAGGGCCTGGTTCTTGAAGGCAGGCGAATCACTGTCGAGGAAGCGGACGCCAAGGAATTCTGCTGCAACGCCGTCGAGATAGCTGGCCATGTTTCATGAATGATGCTTCGCACGAATTGCAGAGGCGGCTGCGCGGCGCCGGTTTTAGTCCGGTCATCGCACCAGTGTAGGAATTCATGAAATCCGGCGGAGGTGCAAAGTGCCTGACGTTGAACCTCGACGAGATGGGCCGAGCCGCATGAGCGCGGCTGCGTCGGCGTGGGGACCATTGGGGCTTATCCGGTTTGAAGTCGCTCTGGGCCAAGCATGGGACCCGAGATTGAAGCGCAGCCGTTTCAGTGAAGATCAGATCATCGCCATTTTGAGGGAGCATTTAGCCGGCGTCCCGATTTCGCAGCGTTGTCACAAACACGGCGTAAGCATCGTCAGCATTTACAAATGGAAATGGCGCCACATTGTCAGCTTGCGACCGGTGGCGACGTCGTCTTGGGCGCACTCAGGAGCCCGGCAATATGGTTAACCAACGACCGCACTGAATGTTGAGTATTGTTGCGTTGGCATATAATTTGCTTGCTAATTACATCGGCAATCTTGCCATTGCGGATTTCGGTCTGTCGGCTTCACGATGGTTTGCGCGCAGAGCGTTTCTTTGCTGTCCTTTCAACGGGCTCTGGAGCAAGGCCAGGGCCGGTCCGATTGCCAGTGCCTGTTCGGCACCGAGAAAACTCCGTCCGACAATCACATCCGTGACATGCTCGACGAAGCCGCCCCGGCGCTGCTCGCACCCTGCTTCAGACGTCTGAAAGCTCTACTGGCGGTGACGCGCAAAGCGCTTCAAAGGGCCGCGTCAAATTTTCCATGGCATGGGTTACCAGCGTTCCCGTCACGAAATAAAATGTCGCTGACTTTGTCGCCTGCAGCAGGACACTCTGCAAGATCGGGAATGAAGGCTTCAACGAGATGAAAAATCACGGCTACGAGTTCAAACAAAATGTCGGCCGTGACCAGCGTTGTCTGGCGATGATGCTGGCGAATCTGAATCTCCTCGCCCGCGCCCGGCACACCGCGCTCGAATTGCCGGATCCACGCTGGATAGCCGCCCGGGAGGCCGCGGCGAAGCGAACCCAGCTTCTGCGATCATCTGGCCACCATCACCGCCTACGCGGTCTTTCGATCCTGGACCGTCTTACTCGAAGCCGCCACCACCTTTACGATCACGCCCGAACTGATGCAAATCCATAAAATCAAATGACCCCGGCCCAAATGCCTGCTTTTAGCGTTGCTGCTTTGCGTCTCAAGTTTATTAGATGGAGTGCGTGTTATGTCGTTGAGTCAGTCTGTCAAAATCTCTTCATCATCCCAGGCGGAACTGCGCAATCAAGGCGTTGCCGTTGATCCCGGTCTGAGGCCGGATATCGCGCTTGAGGGCAATCAGCGCTGGTTTCTGGTCCATACGCTCCCACGACAGGAAAAGCATGCGAACATGCATTTGGGCATGCAAGGATTTCGGACCTATCTGCCGCAATATCTGCGGACCATCCGGCATGCGCGCCAATTGCGTACCGTCCGGGCGCCTCTTTTTCCTTCCTATCTTTTCGTGATCCTAGATTTGGAGCGCGATCGCTGGCTTTCGGTCCGCAGCACGGTCGGCGTTGCTCACCTCGTTGGTTCGGCCGACCGTCCACTTGCCGTTCCCCGCGGCATTATCGAATCACTGATAGCGCATGCGAACGAAGCCAATCTCGCACTTTTTGGCGATTGTCTCCAGAAAGGGCAAAAGGTCCGAATTACGAGCGGCCCCTTTACAGAATTCATCGGGACCCTTGATCGCCTCGACGACTCCGGAAGGGTCCGCGTTTTGCTTGAAATGATGGGGAGCGAGATCCGCGTTTCGCTTAAACGCTCGGGAGTGGTTCCCGCCGCATAAAGCGCCCCGAGCTTGCATCGATGCCGGCGAAGCCGGCGCGATCGGTGACGCGCCCTACGATGCCGCTGCGGCGCGGATGACAAAGATCGTAAGCATTGGCGGGCTTTGCGGCGGGTTCGCGGAGGTCTCACTACGACAAGCGAGATGCGCCGAGGTTATCCTGGACCGGCGGCGCTGTTCGCCCCGCTTTGGATAATTCCTGCTTGCAAGCTAAACAAAACGAAGGGTCGTGAGCCCGCGTTCGGCCGCAAAGGAAGAGTCTCATGGCGAGGAGGCTGAAGACCTATCAGACGTCGCTCGGCTTCTTGGAGGCGGCGATTTCCGCGCCGTCGATGAAGGTGGGCTTTAGAAGCGTGGGGCACCGATAGTGACCGCCTCCACCAAGGGAGGGCGGAGAGCCAGGACCCGGACGTCATCGCCGCGACCATGGCCAGTCCGGGCGTCGTTCTCAGGCGGACCCGCTCCCCGCGAAGAACAGCATCTTTCGAGCTTGTGATTGAAAGAGGAGATGGAGATGAAGATGAAGATGGAAGGCGTCTATCGCGCGCCGCCGCAGAATGGAATCAACGCGCTGTCGCTTCTAGAAGAAAAAACTGGCGCGATTTGCACTCGTCCCTGGGGATCCTTTCAGTCGCTGACGATGGGAACTCGCCATCAGGTCAAGCATATTATTGTTGAGCCCGGTAAACGTCTGTCTCTTCAATCGCACCATCATCGATCGGAGCACTGGATCGTTGTTCGAGGAACGGCGCTCGTCGTCATTAACGACACCGATCGGCTTCTTTACGAAAATCAGTCGGTTTACATTCCGGTTGGCGCCAAGCATCGTCTCGAAAATCCCGGAAAGATCTCGCTTGAGATCATTGAGGTCCAGACCGGCGCCTATCTTGGAGAAGATGACATCATTCGCTTCCAAGACGACTTCCATCGAATCTAGAAGTGCGGCGGCTGTCTTCGCCGCGGTGTACGGGCGCACTGCCTAGCGACCATTTTGTTCAGACAACCGGGTCCAGCTCATCAACGCGGGTCATACACGGTGAAATCTCCGGAAATTGATTGGTTGCGGTCCGCAACGTGTGCGTCGACTAAGATCAAAGCCATCGGTTCCGTAGGGATGGCTCGCCGTGGCGCGGTCCAGCAGCACGAATATGAGCTGCTGCCGGTTTGATGGACACTAAGTTTAGGTGTTTCATGAAGCCGGAGGTAGTCATGCGGAGACGACGGTTCGCCCGAGAGTTCAAAGTTGAAGCGGTCAAGCTTGTGAGGGAGCATGGGTTATCCGTGGCGCAAGGCGCTCGGGACCTGGACATTCATGAGAACTTGCTGCGCAAATGGGTCAAGGAGTTCGGCTCCGATGCCGTTCAATCCTTCCCCGATCACGGTCAGATGGAGCCTGAACAGCTGGAAATCGAACGGCTGCGGCGCGAGGTCAACAAGCTGAAGGCTGAGCGGGATATCCTAAAAAAGGCCGCTGTATTCTTCGCGAAGGAAACGACATGAAGTTCGTCGTCATCGCGAAGTATCGGAGCATCTACCTCAGCGCCGTTGAAATCGAACGTAAGGTGAAATTGACTTAACGAGCCGTGCACCAAACCGCCAGCAGCTCAATACGCCTTCACTGAATTATGGATGGTGCCGAACTGCGCGTCAGGCGGCAACGTCGTGACGATCGCCATCCGCGAAGAGAAGACCGCCGCGACTTGCGATTATTGCGCTGGTCCCTGGCGGCGCCAACGTCGACACAAGGTCCGGCATCGCCGTCGATCTCGGCGGCTCGTCAGATGTTGTCCCGCGCAACGGACAACTGGGCGCGCCGATCGGGCTGTCCAAGGCCGCTGCGCCCGACAACGTCTATCCCGAGGCCTGGCTTACGAAACCCGGTAATTTGCCTCCAACAAGGATTAGGGATAATGCGTGTATTGCTTCTTTCTCAATTTGATACGCCCGTAGTCAGTGGCGAAGAGCGGCACGTCATTGCACTCAGCAGAGCGCTTGCTGGGCGTGGACACGATGTCAGCGTTGTCAGCCTGCCGCATCCAGAGGGATCGGAAGTTCCCGTTGACCAATCTGGTACGATTGCAAGCGTGCGCGGCACCATGCAACGGTGCGCTGGTCTCTTCAGCGAGCCGGAGCGACCTCACGCTGCATCGTTCCCCCATCCGGAACTCGCCCTCAAGATCGGCAATCTGGTGGCAGAGATGAAGCCGGAGGTGGTTCACGGCCACAACTGGATTTCTCGCGCATTCCTGCCGTCCAAACGCCGATCCCGCGCCGGCTTCGTCGTCACTTTGCACGATTACAGCCTATCCTGTGCCAATGAGAGCTACATGCGGAAGGGCATACCATGCAGCGGACCGGGACTGGCAAAGTGCATGTCGTGCGGGTCGGATCACTACAGTCCGGGTTTTGGAAGTGTGACGTGTGTAGGCAGTTCGGCAGCGGGTTGGATCGAGCGGCACATCGTCGATCGGTACATCGCGGTGAGCTGGGCCGTGGCCAAGGAGTGCAACCTGCAGGCGTCGCGAACGCCCTTCGACGTACTGCCTACTTTCATTCCCGACGATCTCGGGAACGTTCCTCAGTCGAATGATGCCCGCCTCGATCTTATTCCTGCCGATGGATTTATGCTTTTTGTTGGTGATCTGACCCGCGGCAAGGGAGTTCACGTCCTTTTGGAGGCTTACGCGCTGCTGCCGAGCCCGCCCCCGCTGGTCCTGATTGGGCGAGTCTGTCACGACACGCCACGCGAATTGCCCGCTGGCGTTTCGATGTTCGAAGATTGGCCCCACGCCACGATCATGCGGGCCTGGAAGCGCTGCCTCTTTGGTATCGCCCCCTCGGTCCGGCCCGAGCCCTGCGGCACGATTGTCATGGAGGGCAACGCGGTCGGCAAAGCGATGATCGCGAGTGCGAGCGGCGGGTTGAGCGAGCTCATCGTTGACGGGAAAACCGGCTATCTGGTGCGTCCTGCGGATCCGCATGCACTGGCTTGTGCCATGCGGTCATTGATCGAAAATCGAGAGCTCCGGGAGACGATGGCTTCTGCCGGCCGCCGTCACGTGGAGCGGTTCATGGCCAAGTCGGTCGTTCCAAAGATCGAGCGGATATATCGCGACATCTGTGTTCACTCGCCTGCAAGGATGAGCGAAGCGGAGCGCTTGATGTCAGCGGCCGACGGAGGACAATCATGAGCATCGAATTCGAAGCCAATACGAACTTTTGCGGCGGGTTCTGACGGTAGCTCTCGCGCGGTCGGAGTTGGTCGGGGTTACGAATCCGGCCATGCCACTGCCCCATCGAAGGCGGCGTTTCAGCCGTTTGGCCGGACAGTTCTGCTCAGGCGCGCCCTAACAGGCTGCGGAAAAGTATCGCGGAACGGCTGCGATTATGATTCCTTTGTCCCGTTGTATCGGAGCAGAGGATAGCCGATGCGCGGAATTGACTGGCGGATGCCGCAGGCGACCTGGCGTTAGACGCTGGCGGTCCTCGCGCCGGGGAATGT
>JAJYAH010000499.1 GCA_021779635.1 Pseudomonadota bacterium
GGCATTTGCGATCGCATGCTGGCGTTGAACTATGGCGAAATGATCGGCAGCGGCGTGCCGGCCGACGTCGTCGCCGACCCACGAGTGGTCGAGGCTTACATTGGGGGCGCGCATGCCGCCCGCTGAGCAGGCCTCGGCCTGGAATTTCGAAACCGATAGCACTCTGATGCGCGTTCTGGCGCAGAATGCCGGAGCCTTTCCCAACCGTGTCGCGATGCGGGAAAAAAGCAAGGGCATCTGGAAGCAGACGACGTGGCAGGAGCTGCTTGATATCGTACTCTACTGTGCCGCTGGTCTTGAAGGTCTGGGTTTCAAGGCAGACGACGTCGTGCTGGTGCTCGGCGACAACCGACCTCGACTTTACGCCGGGATGCTGGCCGCCGGCGCTGTCAATGGATACGCAATGCCGGCGTTCCCAGATGCAACTCTCGATGAAATCCGCCACTTCGTCCACGAGGCAGGCGCGCGTTTCGCGCTTGCCGAAGACCAGGAGCAAGTCGACAAGATCCTGGATCTACGCGAGCAAGGCGCGACGATCGAACACATTATCTACGACGATCCGCGTGGACTAGCCGCCTACGCCAATCCGGGCCTGATCTCATGGGACGCGCTCCAGGCAGGGGGCGCTGAGTTGCTCGCCCGCTATCCAAACCTGCGAAACGAGTTGATCGCCCGCGCACAGCCTGAAGGCCCGGCCGTGTTCGTGCATTCGTCCGGGAGTACTGGCAAGCCCAAGGGGGTGGTGCTGTCGCATCGCAACTTCCTGGCCGGCGTTCGAAATGCCTATCGAGGTGGAGCGTTCCAGTTCGGCGAGAGCATTCTGGCCTATCTGCCGATCGCCTGGGTCGGCGACTTCGCAGTGACGATGGGGGCCGGGATCGCACTGCACTTCACGATCAATATTCCCGAACGGCAGGAAACCGTGCTGCAGAACCTGCGCGAGATCGCGCCGACATTCTATCTTGCGGCGCCGCGCAGCTGGGACAATCTTCTGACCACCATTCAGGTGCGCATGGAAGACTCCTCCTGGCTGAAGAAGCGGGTCTACGAGTTTTTTATGGCGTCGGCCATTTCAGCCGAAAAGCGCAAGCTCGAAGGCATTCAGCCGACCCTCAAGCACCGGCTGTTGAACTGGTTCGGCGAGTGGCTGGTCTACGGACCGATCAAGGACCAATTCGGCCTGACCCGGCTGCGTAGCGCCTTCACCGGTGGTGAAGCAATGGGCGAAGATACGTTCGTCTTTTACCGCGCGCTCGGCATCAAACTACGTCAGCTCTACGGTCAGACCGAAACCAGTGCCTACAATGCCATCCAGGCGCTCGAAGAGGTAAGGCTGCACACCGTTGGCCGTCCGCTGCCCGGCGTCGATCTCCGCATAAGCGACGCCGGCGAAATCCTGGTCCGCTCCGGCAGTGTGTTCAGCGGATACTTCAAACAGGACGAGGCCACGCGCGAAAGCCTCGAAGACGGCTGGCTGCATACCGGCGATGCAGGTTACGTCGAACCCGACGGCCACCTCGTGGTGCTGGGCCGCCTGTCGGATGTCGTGCACACCGCCAGTGGCGAGCGCTATATTCCCAATTATATCGAGAACCGGCTCAAGTTCAGTCCGTACATCAAGGATGCTGCGGTGCTCGGAAGCGGTCGCGATACGCTGTCAGCCATCATTTGCATCGACAAGGAAGCGGTCGGTCTTTGGGCCGAGCTGCGCGGCATCTCCTACATCTCCTATGCCGACCTGTCGCAGAAGCCGCAGGTTATCGCCTTGATCGCCGCCGCGGTGAAGCACGTCAATAGCGCCCTGCCGGATGGATTGCAGCTGCGCAAATTCGTCTGCCTGCACAAGGAGTTCGATGCCGACGACGGCGAGATCACGCGAACCCGCAAGATCCGCCGCAACGTGGTCGAGGAGCGTTACAAGCCGGTCATCGACGCCATCTATGGGAATCAGAACACGGTGCTGATGCAGGCCAAAGTCGGCTACGAGTCGGGCGAAGTCGGCGTCATCGAACGCACGCTGTCGGTACAGGAAGCCTGACGCATGGACGCGATATCATTGCTGGAATCCGCTGCCAACGGCGCGCTTATTGGCTTGATGTATTCACTGGTCGCGATGGGAATCGTGCTGATCTACAAATCGTCATCGGTGCCTAATCTCGCTCAGGGATCGATGACGATGCTGGCCGCTTATGTCGTGCTTGCATTCGCCAACAACGCAGGCGCGCCGATCTGGGCCGCGATTTCGCTGGCGATCATCGCAATGTTCATCATCGGGCTGGCCATCGAACGGGTGGCGCTGCGGCGCCTCGCCGGCCGCCCCATCATCATGATCCTGATGATGACGCTCGGGCTGGAGATTTTCCTGCGAGCCGGCTCGATGACCATTTGGGGTGGCACCACGCGACCCATGAATCTGGGCATCAGCGATGCCCCGCTTTTTCTTGGTCCATTATTGATCAACCGCGCTTACGCCTTTGGAGCGGTGGTCGCAATTGCGATGTTCGGCTTTTTCGTGATGTTCTTCCGGACCCGGATGGGTGTGGTTTTGCGTGCGATTTCCGATGATTATACGGCGGCCTGGTCGGTGGGCATTTCGGTCGAGCGCGGCGTCGCGCTGTCTTGGGCCATGTCGGCGGTGGTCGCGACGATCGCCGGTGTGCTCTGGAGTTCGGTACAGGGCGTCGATCAATCGCTCGCGCAACTGCTGCTCAAGGGGGTGACCGTGGCGGTTCTGGGCGGGCTGGACAGTATCGGAGGCGCGTTGCTCGCCGGAGTGCTACTCGGCGTCGTCGAGGGAATTGCATCCAGCATCCTCGATCCCCTGTTGGGTGGCGCGAGTCGCGATCTTGTCGATGCGGCAATGCTGATCCTGACCATCTTGATCCGACCGCACGGATTATATGGTCGACACGATATCGAGAGGGTCTAGGATCATGCTCTTTCGTCAGGCCGGAATTTTTCATACGAATTATGGAGCCGACCGGGCATTATTTCCGATCCCCGCCGATCGACGGATGATTGGTATTCTGCTGGTGCTGGCGCTGGCCGCGCCGACTTACATGAACACGCTTTATCTCAGCAGTTATTTGCTGCCTTGGCTTGTCTGGACTGCGGGCGCGCTCGGTCTCAATTTGATCCTTGGATGGGCGGGCCAATTTCATCTCGGCTACGCAGCGGTGATGGGAATCGGTGCCTACGCCGCGGTTCATGCCACCAGGGCAGGCATACCGTGGGAGATTGCCATCGTCCTCGCGGGAGTAACGGCAGCGGTGATCGGAAGTGTTTTCGCATTTGCCGCTCTGCGCGTGAAGGGCCTGTATCTGGCGCTCAGCACGCTCGCCTTGCAGTTCGTCATGGACTGGACGATTTCGCACGTGCCAGCGATCAGCGGCGGCACACAGGCCACGTTGCAGGCACCTGACATCCGCCTGCTTGGTTGGGCTGTCACCTCCGACGCGGGACTCTATTACGTCGCCCTCGTCTGGTGCCTGCTGGTTACGTCCTTCATGCTCAATCTGCGGCGTACCGCACTCGGCCGCGCCCTGGTCGCTGTTCGCGAGAAGGACTACGCCGCGGCCGTCATCGGGGTGAACAGCTTCTACTTCAAACTGGTGGCGTTCGCGACGTCGTCGTTCATTGGTGGCGTGACCGGAGCCATTTTGATCGGTACCTTTTACCATGCGGTCACGCCAGAACAGTTTTCTGTCGACGTCTCGATCCAGGCGCTGGCGATGGTCATCGTGGGAGGTTTGGGCAGCATCATTGGCAGCTATTTCGGCGCCGCGTTCATTCTGCTGATGCCTGGGGTCATGAACAGTTTCATCTCCTGGGCAGCGACGAAGTTCGGATTCTCGCTCGGTATCGAAACTCTGGCTCACCTGCCTCAAGCTCTTTACGGCGCGCTTATTATCGGTTTTCTTCTGATCGAACCGCTAGGGCTTGGAAAGATCTACAACAACGTTCGTGACTATCTCCTGGTATGGCCTTTCGGTTATGAGAAAAAATAGCGGAAGCATGGAAACCATGAACGCACCGATTGCCGCTAAGATACTGTCTCTCAACAATATTGAGGTCGTCTACGACTACGTCTCCCTTGCGATCAAGGGTGTTTCGATCGAGGTGCCCGAGGGCGGAATGGTGGCCCTGCTCGGCGCCAATGGCGCGGGAAAGAGTACGACGCTGAAATCCATCAGCGGTTTGCTCACGGCGGAGCGGGGTGAGGTGCGGCGGGGCGAATTGCAATTCCTCGGGAACAGCATCCGCGCGCTGGCGCCGCAAGAAAGGGTGAAGCTGGGAATAGCCCATGTGCTCGAAGGTCGGCGGGTCTTCGAGCACCTGACGCCCGACGAAAACCTCATCGCGGCGTCGGCTGTGCGAAGCCGTCATGACATAAATCGCAATAGGGAACGCGTCTACAGCTACTTTCCTCGCCTGTACGAGCGCCGCACCGTCGCGTCAGGCTATCTTTCCGGCGGCGAACAGCAAATGCTTGCGATTGGTCGCGCCTTGATGACCCAGCCCAAGCTGTTGATGCTCGACGAGCCCAGCCTGGGGTTGGCTCCCTTTCTGGTAGCGGAAATCTTTCAGATCATCCGTAACATTAACAAGGATGATGGGCTGTCGATCCTGCTTGTTGAGCAGAATGCGGTTGCAGCGCTTGAGATCGTTTCGCACGCCTATCTGATTGAGAGCGGACGCATCGTAATGCATGATACCGCAGAAGCGCTAAAAAAAAATCCGGACATCCAGGAATTCTATCTGGGAGGCGCAAAAGGCAAAGACTTTCGTGACATCAAGCACTACAGTCGCCGAAAAAGATGGCTGACGTGACGATGGTCAAACGGTAACGGCCCAACAAAAGAACCCGATAAGATTTGGTAACTCACCCATTCCGATCAAGGGAGGATCTCAAAATGAAGCGGCTATCTATGATCGCCGGACTCGTATTTGCACTATTCCATATTTCACCTGTGGCCGCGGCCGATCCGGTGCGATTCGGTCTGTGCTATGATCTAAGCAAGGCCTATACCTTCGTCTCACCGCAGGTCGCTCAGGCTGCGCGCGATTATGCGGATTTGCTCAATTTAAAGGGTGGGATTGAAGGCCATCCCATCGAATTGATTGTTCAGGACCACGGCAACGAGCCGCAGCGCGGCATAGAATGCTACGAGCGACTGAAACGAGAAGGCGTGATGGTGTTCGACATGCTGTCAACGCCGGTATCGCGGGCTGTTCTTCCGCGCATCATGAAGGATGGCAACATACTGATTCAGTCACTGGTCGGTCGTGGGGATGCGATCGATGGTAATGTGTTCAAATGGGTATTCCCGATCGGGCCAACCTATTGGGGTCAAGCCGCCAACGATATCGAATACATCAAGCAGAAATCTGGCGGGACTCTTAAGGGCGTCAAAGTTGCGTTCTTATATATCGACTATCCGTTCGGACAAGAGCCCATCGGCATCTTAAAGACGCTCGCGCAGAAGGAAGGTTTCGACCTCCAGCTCGTGCCGTATCCGCTGCCGGGCAACGATCAGGCCTCGGCGTGGACGCAGATTCGTCGGCTCAATCCGGATTGGATCATCAGCTGGAGCCTGTCGAATATGCATGTGATCGCATCACGCGAGATGAAGCGCAATGGAATCCCGATTGAAAAATATATAGCCGTCAATTGGCTCAACGAGGTCGACATCAAGAATATTGGGCCCGATGCTGCCAAGGGATAGAAA
>JAJYAH010000500.1 GCA_021779635.1 Pseudomonadota bacterium
CATAAGCCTGTGCGGCTTCGCGCAACAGAAGAAACGGTGCTTCGCAGATACTCTGCCAAGTCCCCGTCCAATTCGGCGCTCCGGCGAGAAAACGCATATCGGTCAGCAAAAAAACCACGCCTTGCGGCAGATCAAGGGACCAACGGACCGCGGGACGTATGTTTTTCGATTATGAAGATAGCAGATGTCACCTGCAAAGACTGCGGCGCGTCGTATCAGGTAGCCGAGTCTGCCACCGCCAAAGGCCTGTCCAACCAGGCATTCTGCAGGATTTGCGGAAACAGTCTTGCGAAATGGGATGACGGAAAGCTGAGGGCCTTCCGTTTGGTGATCCCGCCCCGACATAAATATGCCGGAGTCCCGGTTCCGCCGTCCCCAACGTGATCAGACAAGAAAGCTCAATCCGCGGAAAACTGAGGCATCCGGTTGCCCGCTTCGGAATTGCGAAAGCAGGTTCACACTGAAATATTTTCGTACCGAGGAACTTGCCTTGCTCCGATAGCGGGAAAGGCTGTTTTAGAAAGCTGTCACATCCCGCTGCTAGCAATTTCTCTGGCGGCTACCTTGGGAAGGTTCGCGGCTCATCCGACCCCGCTCATCCCGTACCCCCGGTGAGCGGGGTTGTTTGTTCCATGTTCTCCCGGCAAGAACAAAGTTGCATGTGTGTCCCGGCAGCCTCGGCGGCGGCCTCTGAACCGACATCAAGGCGATCCCCGTCCCGGGAGCGCCACGAGGCTACCTCCGCAAGCTCTGCCTCGGGCCGCCTGGCCATAGTCTCCAACCGTCCGAGGTAGATATTACCATCGTCGCCATCGATGGTCAGCCAATCGCCCTCGCGAATCGTCGTTCCATCGACCTTCGCGCGGCTGCTGTCGGCGTCGATCGCGACCTTGCTGCATCCCACGATGCACGGCTTTCCCAACTGGCGCGCGACGAGCGCGGCATGGGAGGTACGCGCCCCGGCACTCGTCATGATGCCCGCGGCCAGCGCAAATCCTTCGACGTCGGCGGTGCTGGTATCGGGCCGCACTAAAATGATGGGGTCGCCTGAGCTTGAAAGGCGACGAGCGCCCTCTGTCGAGAAGGCGGCCCGGCCGCTCGCAATTCCGCCCGATGCAGCAATGCCTGTCAGGAGCGGTGCGCTGGCCGAGGTCAGAGAGACCTCAACGACCGCGGCCAGGTCGATACCGTCAAGTCGCTCCAGGGCCTGACGGGGCGATATCACCCCCTCATGCACGAGGTCGACGGCGATACGCAGAGCTGCGCGCGGCGTCCGCTTGGCGGAACGTGTCTGCAATGCCCACAGCTTGTTGTCTTCGACCGTAAATTCGACATCCTGAACATCGCCGAATTCCCGCTCGAGCTTGTTCAGAATGTCCCTTAGCTCAGCCGCAAGCTGCGGCAGCGATCGAGACATGACGTCCTCCGTGCCCGGCGTCCGCCGGCCCGAAACGATATCTTCACCTTGCGCATCGAGCATGAAATCGATGACCGGCTGCCGTGCCCCGGTTGACGGGTCGCGTGAAAAGGCGACGCCCGCGCCGGAAGAAAGCCCGCCATTGCCAAAAACCATTGCCTGCACAGTCACTGCCGTACCTTGCAGTTCATCGAGTTCCTGAAGACGACGATAGGACTGCGCCCGTTCGCTCATCCAAGAGCTATAAACAGCTCGCACCGCGCCCTCGAGCTGGGCGGCAGCATCCTCAAGCCAGTCCCCATCGTAGCGCTCTCCGATCAAGGTCTGCTCATCTCCAGCCAGGCGTTCGAGAGCCTCGCTGTCCAGTTCATCGTCGCCGCCCAGCCCTTCGCTCAGGATCAATTCGGCCATGTTGCGCGCAAACAGCGCCGGATCGAGCCCCAACACCGTCTCGGCATAGCTCTCCAGAAATCGGCGCCGGCAATCCCATGCCAGGCGCGGCCGACCGGAGTTCCGGATCAGCCCCTGGACGGCGGTGAGCGTGCAGCCGACGTCGAGCACCGTACTCAGCATGCCCGGCATCGAGCGCGCCGCGCCTGACCGCACCGATAGCAAGAGCGGCCGCCGATGATCGCCGAAGCGCTTTCCCGTCTGCTGCTCCAGGAACGCGATGCCTGCCTTCAATCCATCACGCAGGTCGCGTTCGGCATGTGCCTGCCTGGAGAGGACTGCTGCGCAATGGGAGATCGGCAGCACGAAGGCCGGCGGCACCGGCAGTCCGAGGGCGGCCATACGAGCCAGGTTGGCGGCTTTTGCGCCGATCTCGTCAGCCGAATAAGTTCTGCTTGAACCGTCCCCGATACAGACGATTTGCATCGCTCAACTCCTCTGAATGCCCATGCTTCCCGGCGGACTCATCACGCCGACAAGTCCGCCATGATGTGCCGCCGCAACAGGTGCGCGACGCCGGCCAACCGGTCGGTGGCGCGCTCGATGGCGCGGGCGAGTTCGATCGCCGAAAGCGACGTGGCGATGTCGAAACCACCGGTGAATACCAGCCTGATAATCTCGCGCTCGCACCGGTCGGCGGCGTGTTCGGCATCGATGATGCGGATAATCGCATTCAGTGCGTCCTCGGTATCCGTTCGCAGCCCATTCGGCACGTCGATTGCCGCTGCAAGGCCCGATGCAGCGGCTTCCGTTGCGATGATGGCGACCGAGCACAATTCGGCGAGCGTCGAAAGCAGTCGCGCATCCATGCCAGCCGGCGCGAGCGAAGCAACGAAGGCGGCCTGCTCTAGTTCATCGATGGTGTCCTCGACGCGGTCGATGAGTTGCTCGATAATCGATCCGGCGTCGAGACGGATCGCCTCTTTGCGGGCTTCGGCGGCCACGCGATCGGCTTTGCGTTCCATCAGGCCTGCCCTCGCGGCGAGGCGTCCGCCATCGACAGTCTGGTCGACGCGCATCGCAGCAAGGTGGCCGGCAATGGTTCCGATGATGTCATGCGCCAATCCCACCTGCCGCAGGACGCCGCCCAGCAACGTGCTGTCGACACGTTCCAGGTGCCTGATCAGATCCGCCTCGATCTGATCGCGGACCAACCGCACGGAACGGCCGCCGCTCAACGCCTCGGTCGATATCCGCATCGCCGACTGGATGAAGTCGACCGCGGCATTGCGTCCCAGCGCCTGGTCGAGCCGTTCGCCGAAGCCGATCCGGGAGGGCGCTGCGTTACGGACGGCCGCACCGATCAGGTCATTGCCGCCGAGTTCGAGCAGAGCCCGATGGCCTATGCGCTGCCTGGCGCCCCAGGCGAGAATGCGCGCGGCATCTTCCTTGGCGACCCAGTTGCGCAACAGCTTGCGCGCCTTGTTCCAGTCGATCAGGAACACCAGCGCCGCACCGAGCGCAGTGAGGAAGGCGTCGCGATCGCCGGCGCTGCCGGATTGCAATTCGCCGGTCACGAGATAGAAGGCCTCGTCTTCGCCAAGAGCCGCCGCTGAGTGGCGGTTGAGCCCGCTCCATTCGACCTCGAAGTCGTTGAACAGCGCCATGAAAAATTTGGCGCGCGGCCGATGGATGTCGGTGTAGGTCACGCTCACCGAATTGCCGCTGACCGCGATCACCACCACATGGGCGTCGGTCTCTCCAATGTCGTTTTGGATCAAGAGCCGCCCGTTCGATCGGGTCGCCGTCGTGTCGAGGCCAGGATGGTTGAATTTCAGTCCGCGGGTCGCGTTCAATCCCTTCATGAAAGTTTTGACCGCAACCCTGTCTTCCGGCTGCAAACCAAACGCATGAGCGCCGCTCACGACTTCCTCGGAGCACATCGCTGCCAATCGATTGAGCGCCTTGTGCAGGTCCATCACCAGGCGATGCAGGCTGTCGGCGCCGCCCTGACTGACGCCGGTCAATCGCGCGACGCGCGCAATTTCGATTTCACTCGCAGCCTCAAGCAGGCCCGCGCTGCGGATCGCGGCGAGACGCGCAGCGAGCGGCTCGCTTCCGGCAGGCTCCCCGGCCCTGACGGCGTCGAGCATCGCCGCGATGTCGTCGCCGATTTCCTTCATCAGCCTTGTCAGATTTGGCGCCGCAATCCGGCCGTCGCCGACAAGATGAGCGCCCGCAATCAGCGTCGAGAGCGCAGCGGGTGAAATTCCGGCCGCACGGCTCTCGGCGTTCAATTCGACCGGCGCGCGGCCCGGCTCTTGGGCGCGATGCACTGCGGCCTGCAGTGCGCTCATGCGCACCTTGATGCGGTTATTGGCGGCCAGCCCTTCGGCAAGAAGAGCCGGCAAAAGAATATCCGTCTGCCCAAGCTCGCTGATGATCTGAGTCTTCATGACGACATCCAAAGTGAGCGTCGCCCTTATCGCTCGCCTTTGAAGCCGATTCCTTGCGCTAGATCATTCATCAAACTGTCATACTGGAGCGAGCACGGAACCACGGAACTGGCGGGAGAAGTGCCCGCCGAGTTCGCCGCAGCTATCGTGAGCGTGTCGGGATTGATGATCACGGTTTTGCGGATTGGCTAAGCATGCTCGGCAACGGCTTGCAGGACCTCTTATCACTTTGATTTTGATCAACCTATGAGACTGACCGACGCGATAGTTTAATAGTGTTTCATGCGTTGGCGAACCAAGGTTGGCGAACCAAGAATGGCCTGGCTATGGTCTGAACGATTCCTGCGGCGTGCGCTGATCGCTGTCGCGATAGCCGGTCTGGTTCTCGGGTTTGTCGCCCTGGCGATGGGTCGCAGCGATGTGGCCGGCTGGTGCTGGATCGGCGGAACCATCCCGGTCGTCGTCGGCCTCCTCATCTCGATCGTGCGGGACTTCGCGGCCGGCCGCATGGGCGTTGACTCGATTGCGCTCGTTTCGATGTCGGGCGCAATCGTTCTCGGTCAGGCACTGGCCGGCATCGTCATCGCTATCATGTATGCCGGGGGCAATGTGCTCGAGGACATCGCGGTTGCCCGCGCCGAGCGTGACCTCAGGTCGCTGATCGATCGTGCCCCGAGAGTTGCACACCGCCGCACCGGGTCGATCATCACGGATACGCCCATCGAGCAGGTCGAAGTCGGAGACGTTGTTCTCGTCCGCAGTGGCGAGGTGGTTCCCGTTGACGGTGTCATCACCAGCGCGGAAGCGACGATCGACGAATCGGCGTTGAGCGGCGAGCCCATTCCCGTCTCGAGGAGTGGCGGAGAATTGGCGCGCAGCGGTTCGCTGAATGCGGGCGGACCATTCGAAATCCGGACGTCTGCGACTTCAGGCGAAAGCACCTATGCCGGCATCGTAAGAATGGTGAGCGCAGCCGAGAGCGCAAAGTCTCCGTTCATCCGCATGGCGGATCGCTATGCATTGCTGCTGTTGCCGATAGCCCTGCTGATCGCGGGAGGCGCCTGGTTTTTCTCGAACGATCCGATTCGCGCTCTGGCGGTGCTGGTTGCGGCGACGCCGTGTCCGCTCATTCTCGCCGCTCCCGTCGCCTTTATCTCGGGGGTTGCCCGGGCTGCAAAGCGCGGAATTCTCGTCAAGGGCAGCAACCCGCTTGAAGCGCTCGCCCAGGCTCATACCGTGATGTTCGACAAGACCGGCACGCTGACGGTCGGCGGCGCCCGTCTCGTGGCCGTCGAAGTTGCTCCCAACCATCAGGCGGACGATGTGCTCCGCCTGGCCGCCTCGCTGGAGCAGGCATCGCATCACGTCGTTGCCGCGGCCATCGTCCAGGCTGCAACGGCGCGGCAGCTTGAACTGAGCGCCGCGTCGCAGGTCCGCGAAACCGCGGGCGCGGG
>JAJYAH010000501.1 GCA_021779635.1 Pseudomonadota bacterium
TGATCGTGTTCGACCTGTCGCAGCAGGTGCTGGCGCGATTGCGCGACGAAGGCGCGGCGGTGGCCGCCTCGGTGGCGGAGGTCGTCAACGCGAGCGACATCGTGTTCCTGTGCCTGCCCAGCGCAAAACACGCGCGCGCCGTGTTCGAGGGCGACGGCATCCTGAAAAACATCCGCTCAGGGCAGGTGGTCGTCGATCTCGGCACTTCCTCGGTCAACCAGACCCGCGATTTCGCCAGGCAATTGCAGGCCAGGGGCGCACTATGGGCCGACGCGCCGATCGCGCGCACACGCCAGGCCGCGCAGGATGGCACCCTGAGCGTGATGGTTGGGGCGTCGCCGGAATTATTTGCGTCCATCGAGCCCCTGATCCGCTGCTTTGCCACCGACGTGACGAGTTGCGGCGGCGTCGGTTCGGGACAGGTGACCAAAATCCTCAACAACATGGTGCTGTTTCAGACCGTCAACGCGCTTGCCGAGGCCGTTGCCGTCGCGAGGCGCAACGGCGTCGATCCGGCGCTGCTGCTCGATACGCTATCGAAGGGATCAGCCGACAGTTTTGCGCTGCGCAATCACGGCATGAAGGCAATCGTGCCTGGGAATTTTCCCGAACGCGCGTTCTCGACGGAGTACGCCCTGAAAGACCTCTCCTATGCGCTGGAACTGGCCGGCGATGCCGGCGTCAAAATCCGCGGCGCCGAACTGATCGGCAAGGTCTTGCAGGAGGCGATCGATGCGGGCTCCGGCGGCGCCTATTTCCCGGTGATCGCGAAACATATCGATCGAGGTTGACTTATTGCCGTCATTTCGGGTTTGCGCTGACGCGCGTCCCGGAATGGCGCATGGGCAATCGTCCTCAATACGCCTGCTTCGCATCCGCCTCGCGGCTCGTCTGCACCAGATCAAGGCTTTGTTCGATCTTGCCGAGCATTGCCGCCAGGTCCTTTTGCTCGCGCGCGGAAAGACACGACAGGATCTCCTGCTCCCTGCGCAGCAGCCGGGGAATCAGTTGCTCGTACAGCGCGTCGCCTTTTCTCGTCATGCGCAGCCGGAACTCGCGGCGGTCTTTCTCATTCTCGACGCGCTCCACGAGGTGTCGCTCCATCAGCGCGGTGACGGCGCGGCTGATGGTCGATTTGTGGGTTCGGGTGCAATCGGCGACGTATTGCGCGCTGCAGGCTTCGTTGCGAAAGCCGAGCGTCGCGAGCACACGCCATTCCGGAATATCGAGCCCGTAGCGTTCCTGATATTCGCTGGCAAGCGCGGCGCTGACCTCGGCCGCCAGCCGGTTCAGCCGGAATGGCACGAACCTGAAGAGGTCGAGTCGCCGGCCTTTTTTAGGCGCGTTCTGTTCCCGCGGGCCGGCAGCCACCCCGGATCGTGTCCGGGGCAGGCTTTCGCTCGAAGAGGCTTTTGGCAAAAATCGCTCCAATTTGAGTTGACGCCGACGCGTCCACGGAGTTTAGATCGTTGCAAGTGGGACTATCTTAGGCCGGAACGAGCCGCTTGGCCAGAGTCAAGTGCTGGAGCCAAGTACTTCCTAATCGAGTCCTTCCTAATCAAGTCCTTTGTAATCAGGTCCTTGGCCAGAGCAGCTTGAACGCATGGCGCAGCAGTCCAAAATCCAGTTCGGCTATCGACGCCATCCCGATCAGGATCGCGCCGGCACTGAGGTGGCCGAATACCCCGTGGTGGTGATCGGGGCCGGCCCGGTCGGGCTCTCGCTCGCGATCGATCTGGCGCAGCGCGGCCAGGCCGTGGTTTTGCTTGACGATGCCGACCGCATCGGCGAGGGGTCGCGCGCGATCTGCTTCTCCAAGCGATCCCTCGAATTCTGGGATCGGCTCGGCGTTGCCGATCGCATGGTCGACAAAGGCGTGGTTTGGAGCGTCGGCCGGATTTTTCACGGCGCGTCGCTGCTTTATCAATTCAATCTGCTGCCGGAGGAAGGGCACAAGCGGCCCGCCTTCATCAACCTCCAGCAGTTCTATGCCGAGGCCTATCTGGTGGATCGGGTGCAGCAGCTGGCGGCGATCGACCTGCGCTGGCGCAACAAGGTGAGCGGGCTCGAACAGCGCAACGACCATGCGGTCCTGACCATCGAGACGCCGGACGGACCTTACCGGATGCGCGCGAACTACGTCGTGGCATGCGACGGTGCGCGATCGTCGCTGCGGCAGATGGTCGGTGCGGAATTCGCCGGCAAGGTGTTCGAGGATCAGTTCCTGATCGCCGACGTCAAGATGACGGCCGAGTTTCCGACCGAGCGCTGGTTCTGGTTCGATCCGCCGTTTCATGCCGGGCGGTCCGCGCTGTTGCACAAGCAGCCCGACGACATCTGGCGGATCGATCTGCAGCTCAATCCGGATGCCGATCCCGTCGTCGAGAAGCTGCCCGGGAATGTGCGGCCGCGGATTGCGCGCATGCTCGGGCATGACAATTTCGACTTCGAGTGGATATCGCTTTACAAATTTCAATGCCGCCGAATGGAAAGGTTCATCCATGGGCGGGTGATCTTCGCCGGCGATGCCGCGCATCAGGTCTCGCCGTTCGGCGCCCGGGGCGCCAATTCCGGTCTGGAGGACGCCGAGAACTTGGCATGGAAACTGGATCGCGTGTTGCGCAAGACATCGCCGGAAGCGCTGCTCGAGAGCTATCACACCGAGCGCAGTGCGGCGGCTGACGAGAATATCCGGGAATCGACCCGCTCGACCGATTTCATGGCGCCCGGTTCGCGCCAGGAGGCGCGGCTGCGTCAGGCGGTGCTGTCGCTGGCCAAGGAAACGGAATTCGGCAAGCGCATGGTCAACGGCGGACGGCTCTCGGTCCCCTCGATCTACGACTCGCCGCTGTCGACCGCCGACTGCGATGCCTGGCGCGGCGGCCCGCGGCCCGGCGCTTCGATGCTCGACGCGCCGATTGCCGCGCGCAGCGGGAAGCCTGCTTTTTTGACCGACGCCTTCGTCGGGGCGGGAGCGCGGTTCACGCTGCTGCAGTTCAGCAATGGTGCTGGCGTTGATGCCCCCGATGGCGTCGGCGTGATCCGTATTGGCGGCGAAGATGGTTTTTCCGACCCGGCAGGTCTGGCCGGTACCCGCTACGATGCTGAACCCGGCACGGCCTACCTGCTGCGGCCTGACGGCTATGTCGCCGCGCGCTTCCGGCATCCCACCCGCAGCGCGCTCGATGCCGCCTTGGCGCGCGCGACCGGCATCAACTGAGGTTTTCGATTATGGCGCTGTCGACCAGCTCGAATTTCCCAAAGCCCGACGATGCATTTCGCGCGGTCGTCGAGGCGCATCGCGGGCTGAGCGACGAGCAGAGCGCAAATCTCGATGCCGCGCTGGTTCTGATACTCGCCAATCACATCGGCGATCTCGAGGTGCTGCGCGAGGCGATCGCGCTGGCTCAGCGGCGCATGGTGGATGCCAGCCAGCAGGCGCAGCAACAGCAGCAATAACACGAATTCGCAAAATCGAACGTCGCAAAGGAAATTGAACTGATGGCCAAAGGTTTCGCGTCCACCACCGATTTGGCGGAGAAGAAGATCACCTTCTCCGAAATCGGCACCGATCTCTATGCCTTAACGGCGGAAGGCGATCCGAATTCCGCGATCATCGTCGGCGACGACGGCTGCATCGTGTTCGACGCGCAGGCGACGCCGGCGATGGCCAATAAGGTGATCGAGCGGGTACGCACCGTCACCGACAAGCCGATCAAATATGTGGTGCTGTCGCATTATCACGCGGTGCGGGTGCTCGGCGCGTCGGCCTACAAGGCGCAAGCGGTGATCGCGTCGCAGGAAACCTACCGGCTGGTCGAGGAACGCGGGCAGCAGGATTGGGATTCCGAATATGGCCGCTTTCCGCGCCTGTTCCAGGATGCCGAAAGCATTCCGGGCCTGACCTGGCCGACGCTGACCTTCGAGGGCGACATGTCGATCTATCTCGGCAAGCGTGAGGTGCGGCTGATGCAGCTTGGCGCGGGGCACACCTCCGGCGACATCGTGGCGTGGGTGCCGGACGCGGAAGTGATGTTTTCCGGCGACCTGATCGAATATCATTCGGCCTGCTATTGCGGCGACGCGCATTTGCGCGAGTGGCCGGCGACGCTGAACGAGATTCGCGCCTTCAACCCGAAGGCGATCGCGCCGGGGCGGGGCGATGCCCTCAAGGGCATGGCGACGGCGCGCGACGCCATCGCCATGACGCGCGATTTCGTTACCTCGCTCTATGGTGCGGCCGAAACCGCGGTCGCCAGGGGCCGCAATCTCAAGGAGACCATGGCGGCGACCCGCGAGGTGATGGATCCGAAGTTTTCCAGCTTCGCGATCTACGAGCACTGCCTGCCGTTTAACGTTTCACGCGCCTTCGACGAGGCCTCGGGGATCGACGATCCGGTGATCTGGACCGACAAGCGTGACCAGGAAATGTGGGCTGCCTTGCAAGGAGGATAACCATGAATATCAACACCTCTGCTGAGACCATCAGCCGGAGCTCGGTCAATATCACGCCGGGCTACATGTCCGGCTTCGGCAACAGCTTCGAGACCGAAGCGCTGTCCGGCGCGCTGCCCGTCGGACGCAATTCGCCGCAGCGCTGCGCCTACGGGCTTTACGCCGAGCAATTGTCCGGCTCGCCGTTCACCGCACCGCGCGGCAGCAACGAGCGCTCCTGGCTCTATCGAATCCGGCCATCGGTGAAGCATTCCGGGCGCTTCGCCAAGGCCGATTCCGGGCTGTGGCGCACCGCGCCGTGTCATGAAATCGAGCTGCCGATCGCGCAATTGCGCTGGGATCCGGCGCCGATCCCCAAGGAAGACATGACGTTCCTGCAGGGCGTGCAGACCATGACCACGGCGGGAGACGCCAACACCCAGGCCGGCATGGCCGCGCATCTCTATCTGATCACGACATCGATGGTCGATCAGCATTTCTACAATGCCGACGGCGAAATGATGTTCGTGCCGCAGCAGGGGAATTTGCGCTTCGTCACCGAGTTCGGCCGGATCGATATCGAGCCCGGCGAGATCGCGGTGATTCCGCGTGGCGTGAAATTCCGTGTGGAAATTCCCCGCGGCCCCGCGCGCGGCTACCTCTGCGAAAATTACGGCGGCGCCTTCACGCTGCCGGAGCGCGGCCCGATCGGCGCCAATTGCCTCGCCAATGCGCGCGATTTCCTGACCCCGGTCGCGGCCTATGAAGACAAGGACACGCCGACCGAATTGTTCGTGAAATGGGGCGGCTCCCTGTTCGTAACCAAGCTTCCGCATTCGCCGATCGATGTGGTGGCCTGGCACGGCAATTACGCACCCTACAAATACGATCTGCGGACCTTCTCGCCGGTCGGCGCGATCGGTTTCGATCATCCCGATCCATCGATCTTCACCGTGCTGACGTCGCCTTCGGAAACCGCCGGCACCGCGAACATCGATTTCGTGATATTCCCCGAGCGTTGGGCGGTAGCGGAAAACACCTTCCGTCCGCCGTGGTATCACATGAACATCATGTCGGAATTCATGGGGCTGATCTACGGCGTCTATGACGCCAAGCCGCAAGGCTTCGTCCCCGGCGGCATGAGTCTGCACAACATGATGCTGCCCCATGGCCCGGACCGCGAGGCGTTCGATCACGCCAGCAATTCGGAATTGAAGCCGGTCAAGCTCACGGGCACCATGGCCTTCATGTTCGAGACGCGATATCCGCAG
>JAJYAH010000502.1 GCA_021779635.1 Pseudomonadota bacterium
GCCATCGGCAGGCGCACCAACGCCTGAATCCCGGTCAGGAAGACGTGGCCGGATCCCTGGGTGTATTTCTGGTCGAGACTGATCGGACCTTGGTTGATTCCCATTTCACCCTCTTAAACCTAGGCCCCAACGGCTCTTTTTAGATAGTGGTTCAATTCGTTAGAACCAGTCTATGTCGCTTTCTGCAGCCGGCGCATCACAATTCTGGGCAATGGAGCCCCGCATCCGCAGATAGCAACTTCATGCTTGATATGGTGCTATCGATTTTCGCTTTATGTCGCCGCGCGGGGTGCCCGCGAAACGACATGGCGCCCTCGCCGCCCCGATTTGCGCTATGTAATGCGCTGGGAAACGAGGCGCCGGTGCAGAGTCAAAATCATACAATGCGAGCGATTCTTGGCAGCGTTCTTGGCAGCCTGCTTTTGTGCGCTGCATTCGCATGGGAGAAGGCGCAGGCTGCGCCGGCGGCGGCGGAGACCATCGCGCGCGGCAAGGCGCTGACTGAGGCGGCCGACTGCGCGGGTTGCCATACCGCCGATCCCGCCAAGCCATTCGCCGGCGGCAGGCTGATCGAGACCCCGTTCGGCGGGATTTATTCGCCCAATCTCACCCCGGATCGCGAAACCGGCCTCGGCGGCTGGAGCGACGATCAATTCTACCATGCCCTGCATCAGGGAGTGGCGCCAGACGGCTCGCGCTACTATCCGGCGTTTCCCTATCCGAATTTCACCAAGCTGATCCGCGACGACGTGCTGGCGATCCGGGCGTACCTTGCGACGTTGGCGCCGATCCGCAATATCAGGCCGCCGTCGCAACTGCACTGGCCGCTGAACTATCGCGTAGTCATGCGGGTCTGGAATTTCCTGTTCTTCCGGCCGGGCATTTTCGAGCCGGACCAGAACAAGAGTGCCGAGTGGAACCGCGGCGGCTACCTTGTTGAAGGTGCCGCGCATTGCGGCGCGTGCCACACGCCCAAGAACATATTCGGCGCCGACAGGCGTGGGCGGCGCTACGGCGGCGGCCGGGTGCAGGGCTGGTTTGCGCCGCGGCTCGACAGCGCCCCGCGCAGCGGGCTGCAATCATGGAGCGTTGATGACATCGTCGAATACCTGCAGAGCGGCCGCAACGGCCGCAGCCATGCCGGCGACGGGATGGCGCAGGTCGTGGTCAATTCGACTTCGAAGATGAGCGATGCCGATGTCCATGCGATCGCCGTCTACCTCAAGGGTCTCCCCGCAGGCGCGCCGGAACCCGCCGTAGGCCCGCCGCCGCAGACGGACATGGCGGCGGGTGCGGCCGTCTATGCCCATGCCTGCATTGCCTGCCACGAAGTCGGCGGCGAAGGCGCGCCGCGAATTTATCCGCCGCTCCCCGGCAACGCCAATCTGCAGTCGGCCGATCCCGCCAGCACACTGCGCATCATCCTCGACGGCGCCCAGACAACGACGACGCCGCGCGCGCCCAATACCGGTTCGATGCCGGCCTATGCCAAGGATTTGTCGGATCAGCAGATCGCCGACGTCGCGACCTATATTCGCAATTCATGGGGCAACGCCGCGCCCGCGGTGACGCCGGAGCAGGTCGCCAAGGCACGCAAGGCTAACGATCCCCGTTGAAGACGAATTTCGGCATCTCCCATTTGTAGCGGATGGCGAGCAGGCGAAACGACAGGCCGAGCACGAATGTCAGGGAGGTCCAGAGTTCATCATTCAACTCGAGGCCGAAGGCGGTGGCGTAAAACAGCCCGGTGACGACGGAAACGCTGGCGTAAAGTTCGGAGCGAAACAACAGCGGCACGTCGTTGCAGAGGATGTCACGCAACACGCCTCCGGCGCACCCGGTGATCATTCCCGAGACGATCACGATCGGCAGCGACATATTCATCTGCCAGGCGACGTCGCAGCCGGCCATGGTGAAGACCACGAGGCCGATCGCGTCGAGCACGAGAAATCCGACGCTCAGCCGATTCACGACGCGGGCAATCAGGATGGTCGCGAAGGCCGCTCCCGCCGTCAGTGCGAGTAAAGACGGACTTTGCACCCACAGCAGCGGATAATGCCCGAGCAGGACATCGCGGATGGTTCCGCCGCCAAGTGCCGTGATGCAGCCCAGCAGGCATACGCCGACCCAGTCCATGCTACGCCTTCCCGCCGCAAGGGCCGCCGTCATCGCCTGGGCCGCCAGCGCCACCAGCGACAGCCCATACAGAACGATATCGCTTGGAGGCAGATCCCACATGGCAACCTAAGATACGGTTTTCAGAACCCCGTCATGGCCTTGCCACGTCGTCCTCACGCGAGCCGGGATCCACTTCGCTATAATCCGCAGGTTCCACCCTGAACAGGTTGAAAAACAACGCCCGAACCGCCTTGCAGTCCCGAAACGGGCTTGTTCCCGAAACGTGCCCCCGTTTTCCGGAACCTCCTTCCGCGCCGGCGGTTGGTACGGGACCACGGAGGAACCCTCTCATGGCCAACCAACCCGATCCGGATGATCCCTATCGTGCTCCGAACGATCCTTATCGTTCTCCGCTCACCGGCGACAACGTCCGTCGCCCGGCCCGCCTCGACAATGAGTTGCAACCTGACCCTGAACTCGCCGAGGGTGCCGCCAGCGGCGGCAGGATTGCCATGTTCGCCGTCGCCATCGCCGTGATCCTCGGTGCGGTGTTCTATGGCCTGAACAACTCGTCGGTCCATCAGGCCGGCACTTCGCCGACCGCCCAGAATACCGCGCAGGATTCGCCTCCCGCCGCGCCGCCTGGCATGCGCGACGTCACACCTCGCTCCAATACCCAGCCGGGCACGACGACCGGCGCCGCGCCAGCGAAACCGCAGGCGCCGCCGCCAACGGCCACCTCGGGCGCAGCGAATAACGGCTCGAAGCAATAACGGCCAGACGTCGCTGATCTGACGAGTCGTTGATCCGGTGACCGGCGTTGCGGGCCTGTGCCGGCTAGCAGCGCCGATCGCGCGTCAGCTGAACATCTTGTTCAATTCGGCGCCGGAATAGCCTTGTCCGAGTTCGGTGAAGGTTCCCTTCTCCGCGATCTCGCGTGCGGCGCGCATGAAACCGCCCCACGCCGCCCGCGCCAGAGAACCGCCGACACTGATGCGGCGAACGCCAAGCTCGGTGGCTTCGGCGACCGACAGACCGGACGCCCCGATCAGGAGATTGACCGGTTTGGGATGCACCGCCTTCACGATCGCCGAGATCTCCTCCCTGGTCTTGATGCCCGGCGCATAAAGACAATCCGCTCCCGCTTCGGCATAGGCGGTCAGCCGGTCGATCACCATGTTGAGATCGGCCTGCCCGACCAGAAAGCCCTCACAGCGGCCGGTCAACAGAACACCACTTCTGTCGGCGTCGATCGCCGACCGCGCCGCCTTGATGCGCTCGATGGCGAAGGCTCGTTCGTAAAGCGGCTTCGTCGCATCGCCGGTGGAATCCTCGATCGACAACCCCGCAACGCCGGTCGTGACTGCCCGTGCGACGTGGGCGGCGACTTTCTCCGCCTTGTGAGCAAAGCCGCCCTCGAAATCGGCGTTAACAGGCAGATCGACCGCGCCGCAGAGCGCCGTCAGATGCCGCAACACGTCCTCGAGGGTGACACGATTGTCCGGACGCCCGATCGACCATGCAAAGCCTGCGCTGGTGGAGGCAATCGCCTTGAAGCCGAGACTCTGCAGCGCCCGCGCGCCGCCGGCGTCATAGGGGTTCGGCAACACGAAACATCCGGACTCGTGCATCTTCCGGAACGTCGCCCGCTTGTCTGTCGTCGATACCGGCATGATCTCTCCCTGTTTCTTGTCTGGTTGCGTAACGATATCCACGCCCGGCTTTGAGCGCTAGTCCGACAACGTCACCTGGCGCAGGAACGTTCGCTCCTCCGCCAAAATGAACCGGTTTTCCTCGGCGAAACTGAAATTCGCCATGCCCTCGTCGTCGGCGCGGAGCCGGGCACGATAATTTTCGTAAGATGCGAGACTTTCGAAGGAAATCAGCGCGAACGCAATGTTGTTGGTGCCTTCATGCGGCATCCAGTAGCCGATCAGATCGCCGCCCGCCTTTGGGATGATGGTGAGCCAGCGCCTGGCGTATTGCTCGAACATCGCGCGCTTGAACGGATCGATCTGGTAGCGGATGAAAACGGTGACGGCCACGGCAACCTCCGATGTCGGCTCGCGATGACAGAGCCAATCTTTCGGGATTGAGAATAGCGGCTTGATCGACGTCGATGCTTCGGTTATGATCGAATTATGAAAGCAGGCCCTGACATTGCCTTGGTCGCCGCACTGGTCGGCGACCCCGCCCGCGCCAATATGCTGACGGCGTTGATGACCGGCCGCGCGCTGACCGCGAGCGAGCTTGCGCACGAGGCCGGCGTCACGCCGCAAACCGCAAGCTCGCATCTGGCGAAGCTGGAGGCCGGCGGCCTGATCGAGCAGGAAAAGCAGGGCCGCCACCGCTATTATCGCCTCGCCGACCCGGATGTCGCCGGCGTGCTCGAGGGCCTTGAGGGGCTTGCCGCCCGCGCCGGCCACTTGCGCGTACGCACCGGCCCCAAGGATCCGGCGCTGCGCCGCGCGCGGGTCTGCTACGATCACCTCGCCGGCGATCTCGGCGTGCAGATGCTCGACAGCATGAAGAAGCAGCGGCTGCTGCGGCAGCGCAAGCACGATATCGAGCTGACCGCGGAGGGCGGGCGTTTCCTGGCCAAGGCCTTGCAGATATCGGCGGAAAGCCTGGCGCATCCGCGTCGTCCGCTGTGCAAGGCCTGCCTCGACTGGAGCGAGCGGCGCCATCATCTCGCCGGCACGCTCGGCGCCGCGCTGATGACGCGATTCACCGAACTGAAGTGGGCCGCGCGCGATGCCACTCCCGGCAGCCGCGTCGTCCATTTCACCCGCACCGGCGAAAAGCGGTTCGCGGCCTTGTTCGGGGACAGCGAATAACGCTCCCGCCGAGCACAGATCACTAACTTGTCGTCATGGCCGGGCATAGTAGTCTGTCTTACGCAGACTACGTAAACCTGTCTGCGTTCCCGGCCATCCACGTCTTTACGTCCCGTTATGGAAGACGTGGATGCCCGGCACATAGGCGAGTGGAAACGACGCCGTCCTTCGGACGGCTATGGCCGGGCATGACGAAAACTTCCTCTGGAGTTGTCGATGAACCGTCATTTCATTGCCGCGCTGTTTGCCCTCGCAGGCCTGCTTGCCCTGCCGCTCACCGCGGCTTCTGGCGAGCAGCCATCGGCACCGCGCGAGCCCTACGGCATCGGCCTTGAAGGCTTCGCCTATCCCTACCCCGTCAACATGCTGCCGCTGGTCAATGACGGCGAGCAGGTGCGGATGGCCTATATGGATGTGGTCCCGGCGCAGCCCAACGGCCGCATTGTGCTGCTGCTGCACGGCCGCAATTTCCCGTCGAGCTACTGGGCCCCGGTCATCAAGACGCTGAATGGGGCCGGCTACCGCGTGCTGGTGCCGGACCAGATCGGCTTTGGCAAATCCTCAAAACCGTTGGCCGACCTGCACTTCGATACGCTGGCCCGCAACACCATCGCGCTGCTCGATCATCTGCAGATCGCCAGGGCCGATATCGTCGCCCATTCGATGGGCGGCATGATCGCCGCGCGCATCGCGCGCGCCTATCCGGACCGGATCCAGCATCTGGTGCTGGCGGCGCCGATCGGG
>JAJYAH010000503.1 GCA_021779635.1 Pseudomonadota bacterium
GCGCCGACGCCGGGACCGCCACACTCTTCGTGAGCAAATCTCGCCAGCGACCGGAGCCACCCTGTCACCGGGCTGGATTCATTTGCGGCCAAGGCGCGGAACTCGGCGCTCACACAGGCTCGCTGAAAGACGGCAGCGCCCTCTTCCGCGCTCGGAACCGCACCGTCGCGGCCGAATAATGAAGGCATGTAAACGGTGAACCCGGCGTCCCGAACCCAGCGAGCGAAACGCGCGACATGCGGGCTGATGCCCGGCATTTCGGTCATCACGATCACCGCAGGTCCCGCGCCGGTTACATGCACCGCCTTGGTGACGCCGTCGAGCGCAACATCGCGGCGTCTGAAATCCTCCAGCGGATCGTCCTGCTTCATGGACCGTTCCGGCATCGGCGTATCTCCTTTAGCTGTCAGTCGGCGCTCAGACAGAAGCCGTGCCTTCGCGATGATGGTCGGCACAACGATCGTTCCCGCGTACGGGCGGCCCTTCACCCGGCGATATTTGGCGACGCGCTTTCATGCGCCAATCATTGCGATTTCCGCCGCCCCGGCTATTGTCAAAAATGACATTTATCAGGTATTTTTTGACATGATCAGGGTTACGGTTGTCGAGATCGACGGCTGCATGGCATCAAGCGCAGCCATCACGCACGACGTGATGGCGACTGTTAACCGCATCAGCGTAGCCGCGAGGCGCGCCTTGCCGTTCAAGGTCAATACGGTGCGCTGCGGTCCGCGCCGAAGCCGCGTACAGTTGCTCGGCACGGAACTCGCCATCATCCCCGGCCTCGGAACCTGGTCAGGGGACGAACTGGACAGGAAATTGAAGAGCTCCGCCTGTCGGCGTGCGGGCGACATGCTCGTTGAAGCATTCGAATCCGGCGCCGTGCTCGCCGCATCGTGCGCGAGCACATTTCTGCTGGCGGAAGCGGGATTGCTGGACGGTCGGCGAGCGACCACGACATGGTGGCTCGCGCCGCTGTTTCGTCGCCGCTATCCGGAGGTTGAATTGGTGACCGACCGGATGGTGGTGGCTGATTGGCCGATCGCAACCGGTGGCGCCGCGATGGCACAGATGGACCTGATGCTTGCGGTCGTGGGCCGGTTTGCCGGACCGAGCCTGGCCAGGGCCTGCGCAAATTACCTTCTGCTGGACGAGCGGCGTTCTCAGGCCCCCTTCATGGCGATAACCTATTTGGCAGCCCAGGAACCCAAGATCGCCAAAGCTGAAAAGTGGGTGCGCGACAATATCGCCCGCGACTTTACGATGGACGAGCTCGCCGAGGCCGTCGCGCTCGCGCCCCGCACGTTTGCCCGCCGGATCGCAGCGACCTGCGCCGTCTCACCTATTCAGTTCGTTCAGCGGATCAGAGTTGAGACCGCGCGATATCTGCTCGAGACCACGCGCCTGTCCGTCGACGAAATCGCCCGACGGGTGGGGTATGCGGAGCCTTCCACGCTTCGGCGGCTGATCAGGCGTGATACGAAGCATTCGCCCGGACACTTCCGGCCCGCGGCCGCGAGAGGTTAATTTAACCTCCCGTTAACGCGATTCTTTAGCTCTTTAAGGCAGCTCTTAATGATTTAGCGCCAGAGATAGACGATGCAAAAGCCCGCGCCGTTCGCGGGCAGGATTTGTGTTGTTTGATGAGTAAACCCGCCGATAAGCCAGAAGTCGTCCAGCTTCCGGCCGAAACGCCGATTGCAGCGCCGGTCCATAATCGCCGCGCCGCGGCGCAGCGGGTGCGCGAGGCCCGCGATCGGTTAACGTCGACCAGCGGAACCCGCCCGGCTTTCGACCGCGAACTGCTTCGGCAATACGCCCAGACCCGCCTGTCGGCGTCCTACGTCGTCATGCTGCTGGTGGTGGCGACCGGCCTGCTGTTCGGCTTCTGGATGCAGCCGGTGTCGGCGGCCACATGGACCTGCGGCATGCTCTGCATCCATGCCGCGATCATCCGCAATTGCAGCAGGTTCCTGGCCGAACCGCCTTCCCTCACCTCAACCCGCAAGTGGCGAACGCGGTTTGTCCTGCTCGATCTGCTGTACGGTCTGTGCTGGACGACGGTCCTGATCCACCCCACCAGCCTCGATGTGGTCTCGAACACGCTGATGATGTTCCTGATGCTGCTGGTGATCGCGGTATCGAGCATGCTGGCGGCGAGCCTGCCGATCGCCGCACTTGCGACAACCGCTCCGGTGACCTCGGCGATCGCGCTGAATTTCGTGCTAAGCGGCACGTTCGACAATTATGTGCTCGCATTGCTCGCACTCGCCGCTGAAGGGTATTTCGCACTGCTCGCCCACCGTCTGCATTCGACGACGCTGGCGACGCTGGAGGCCCGCGCGGAAAAAGATGCGCTGATCGGCGAGCTTGAACAGGCCAAATCGATCTCCGACGAAGCGCGGCATCGCGCCGAAGCCGCCAACGTCGCCAAGTCGCGGTTTTTGGCGCAAATGAGCCACGAGCTGCGAACGCCGCTCAATGCGATCCTCGGATTTTCCGAGGTGATGAAGAGCGAGATCTTCGGCGGCCACGCCGTGCCGGTTTACAAGGAATATTCCGCGGATATTCATAATTCCGGCGTACATCTGCTGAATCTCATCAATGAAATCCTCGATCTGTCGCGAATCGAGGCCGGAAGGTACGAACTCAACGAGGAAGCGGTTTCCCTGGTGCACGTCGTCGCCGACTGCCATCACCTGCTGAAACTGCGCGCCTCCAGCCGCGGCATCACCATTCATGAGGTGTTCGAGCAGGGCATGCCGCGAATCTGGGGCGACGAGCGCGCCACGCGCCAGATCGTGCTCAACCTGCTGTCGAACTCCATCAAGTTCACCCCTCAAGGCGGGGAGATCTGGCTGAAGGTAGGATGGACCGCGTCGGGCGGACAATATCTCAGCGTCAAGGATACCGGCTCCGGCATCGCCGAGGATGAAATCCCGATCGTGCTCGCGTCGTTCGGCCAGGGCTCCAATTCGATCAAGTCCGCCGAGCAAGGCGCGGGCCTCGGACTGCCGATCGCCAAAAGTCTGATCGACATGCACGGCGGAACGTTCACGCTGAAATCGAAGCTTCGCATTGGTACCGAGGTCATCGTTACCTTTCCGCCGGAGCGCGTGATGTCGGCGCTGGCTCCGATGACGGAAGAATCTCCGCCGCTGCAACCGGAAACTGCGGGCACCGTCAGCGCGCTTGAGAACCGGCGGGCCCGCAACAAGCCGATCATGAGTGCAGGCACCGGATTGTAGCTGGAGCGCTTGCGCAAACGACCGAAACCGTTTCACTATCCTTGAATGAGCAAGGAAACGCCGTGCATCGCAGTTTGTATGATCGACCCCAGAACCAGCCTTTGCCTCGGCTGCGGGCGTACGCTTCCGGAAATCGCGCGCTGGCACCGGATGGAAAGCGCCGAGCGGCAGGCGGTGATGGCGCAGCTTGCGGCGCGCATGGCCGACGCCGGACTGGTTCGGCCCGAGATGGCGGCCAACACAAGCGCCGACTGACGAACGCGCACATTTGCATGCGAGGTTTGCCGTGAGCCGGATTCTGCTCGTTCTTCTCGTGCTTGCAGCCACGGCCGGCGCCGTGGTCGCCTATGGCGATCCGGACCGGATCGCGCAGGCGGGCGACACCGTCTCGGACTTGCTGCGCAAACGGGCCAAAGCGCCGGCGCGCGCCGTGCAGATTTCACGCGGGCAGACCGGCGAATTCGCACTGCAAGCCAGGATCAACGGCGTGCCCGCTCCAATGGTGATCGATACCGGCGCGACCTCGGTGGTGCTGACCTATGAGACGGCCAAGGCCGCCGGACTGCCGCTGGAGTTGCTTGAATATGACGTCGAGGTCGAAACCGCCGGCGGGCATACCCGGGCCGCAAGGTTGACGCTCGACCGCCTTGCGATCGGCAAGCTTGTGGAGCGCTCCGTGCCGGCGCTGGTGGTGCCGCGCGGGCAGATGAAGACCAATCTGCTCGGCATGAGCTTTCTGGATCGGCTGGAAAGCTGGGAAGTGCATGCCGACCGGTTGATGCTGCACGGCTATCCCTGATCGCGGAAGAGAGATCGGGATCGGCAGGAGCTCAGGATCACACCAGTGATCGGGATCACGCGGCCAGTGGGACCGCCGTGCGCTCCTCGACCAGCGCGATTGCGTCGCGCAATACATTCACGCCGGCGCCCGGCTTGACGCCGTTCTCGGCGAGGTGACGGCGGAACGCCCGCGCGCCCGGCACGCAGTGAAACGCGCCGACAAAATGCCGCGTGATCGAATGCAGTCGCGCGCCCTGCGCGAGCTGGTCCTCGATATAGGGCATGATCGCCTCGAAAACATCCTTCATGGTCGCGTGCGGCGCAGCCTCGCCGAACAGCTCGGGATCCGCCGCCAGCAATCGCCACGGCTCCTGATAGGCCGCGCGCCCCAGCATCACGCCGTCGACGTGAACAAGATGCCGCTTGGCCTCGCCGAGGCTGGCGATACCGCCATTGATGATGACGGGCACGTCGGGCAATGAAGCCTTCAGCCGGTAGACCCGATCGTAGTCGAGCGGCGGGACGTCGCGATTTTCCTTCGGCGACAATCCATTGAGCCAGGCCTTGCGGGCGTGGACGATCAACGCATCGGCGCCGGCAGCGACCACGCTGCGGGCCAGCGCATCCAGTGCGATTTCCGGATCCTGGTCGTCGATGCCGATCCGGCACTTGACCGTGACCGGAATGCCCACTGCGCGCTTCATGGCATCGACGCCTTCAGCGACCAGCGCCGGCTCCGCCATCAGGCAGGCGCCGAAACGGCCGTCCTTCACCCGATCCGACGGACAGCCGACATTGAGATTGATCTCGTCATAGCCGAACGCCTCGCCGATTTTCGCCGCGGTGGCGAGATCGCGCGGGTCGGAACCGCCGAGCTGCAGCGCCACCGGATGCTCGCTGGCATCGAAACCAAGCAGGCGCCCGCGATCGCCATGAATGATGGCGCCGGTCGTCAGCATCTCCGTATAAAGCCGGGCATGCCGCGTCATCCGCCGATGGAACACGCGGCAATGCCGGTCGGTCCAATCCATCATCGGGGCGACGGAAAAAACAAAGTCACTGATTTTGCTAGTTTTTTGATTAATATCAATCACTTCTTACGCTTCCATGCTGTACATATTGATACTCATTTCCACTGATTTCCGCCTGTTTTCTTGCCCACAGTACAGCAATGCTGTACCAAAGGAACTCATGCTGTACCATGAATGACGAGGTGGCGGAATGGGGTCAATCATTCCTCGCAAGCGCAAAGACGGTTCCACCGGCTATCACGCGCAGGTCACGATCAAGCGTAGCGGAAAAATCGTACACCGCGAGACGAGGACATTCGACCGCAGACAGGCCGCCTCCGCGTGGTTAGAAAAGCGAGAGACCGAACTAGCAAAGCCAGGCGCGGTCGAGCGGCAGACCATACCGGACCCGAAGCTGGCCGCCGTGATCGACCGCTACATTGAGGAATCCATCAAGGAAATCGGCCGAACAAAAGCTCAGGTACTCGCGACCATCAAGAACTATGACATAGCAGATCTCAAGTGCAGCGACATAACCAGTGAGCACTTGGTCGCCTTCGCCAAGGAGTTGCCGGTTCAGCCACAGACGGTTGGAAATTACTTCAGCCACCTCGGGTCAATCTTCACCATTGCGCGGCCGGCCTGGGGCTATCCGTTG
>JAJYAH010000504.1 GCA_021779635.1 Pseudomonadota bacterium
GGTGTCGCGGGACCGGTCGGTCGACGCGGCGGGCGCCGAGAGCGCAGTGCCGAGCATGCTTTGCTTGTCACGACGGCGCTGCACCGAGGACGGAATCCGCATCGCTTCGCGGTACTTCGCGACCGTGCGGCGGGCGATATCAATGCCGGACTCGCGCAATCGTTCCACGATGGTGTCGTCGGAGAGAATCATCGAGGGGTTTTCCGCATCGATCAGCTGCTTGATGTGATGGCGGACGGCCTCCGCCGAATGGGCCTCGCCGCCATCGGCCGATGCGATCGACGCGGTGAAGAAATACTTCAATTCAAAACTGCCGCGATTGGTCGCCATATATTTGTTGGCGGTTACCCGCGACACCGTCGATTCATGCATCTGGATCGCATCCGCCACGGCCTTGAGGTTGAGCGGCCGCAGATGCGCCACGCCATGGGTGAAGAAGCCGTCCTGCTGGCGCACGATCTCGGTTGCGACTTTCAGAATGGTGCGGGCGCGCTGGTCCAGCGCGCGCACCAGCCACGTCGCGTTCTGCAGGCAATCGGTGAAATAGGATTTGTCGCCATCCTTGCGGATCGTCTTCGACAGTTCGGTATAATAAGTCTGGTTGACCAGCACCCTCGGCAAGGTGTCGCTGTTGAGTTCGACATGCCAGCCGCCGTCGGGCCCGGGCCGTACATAGACATCCGGCACCATGGTTTGCAGGCGCGCCGATCCAAATTTCAGTCCCGGCTTCGGATCGAGGCGGCGAATTTCGCCGATCATGTCGGTGATATCTTCATCATCGACACCGCAGAATTTCCGCAACCCGGCGATATCGCGCTTGGCCAGAAGGTCGAGATGCTCGACCAGCGCCTGCATCGCAGGGTCATAGCGATTGAGCTCGCGCAGCTGGATCGCGAGGCACTCGCTTAAATTCCGCGCGCAGACGCCGGGCGGATCGAATTTCTGAAGCACCGCGAGAACCGCATCGACCTCCTCGGGCGAAGCCCCGAGCCGCTCGGCGGCCTGGCCCAGATCCGGCGGCAGATAGCCCGCCTCGTCGACCAGATCGATCAGGTATTGCCCGATCATGCGCTGCGCGGGCGCGGCAAAAGCCACCGCCAGCTGTTCGGCGAGATGGCTGCCGAGCGTGACCTCGGCGGCGACAAAGGCTTCGAGATTGTAGCTGTCGTCATTGGAGGCGCCGCCGCCCCATTCGGTGTAAGCGGTCGGCGCCGCATCCTGCGCGGTGCGCGCGGCGGCTTCGGCGGGCTCCTCGGAAAACACATTGTCGAGGCCGGTGTCGAGGGTCTGCTCGATCTCGGCCCGGCTGCCGAGGTCGCGATTCATCCATTCTTCCTGGACCGGCTCGAACCCATCGCCGGCAGGGCCGCCGGCCATCTCGGAACGCTCGGCGGCATGCTCGTCGCCATAGGCGGAACCCGGCTCGTCACGGTCGGAAAATTCGGCCTGTTCCGGCATCGATTCGCCGGCAACCGGGGGCTCGGTACCGTCGCTGGCACGCTCCAGCAGCGGATTTCGCTCCAGTTCCTCCTCGACAAAGGCCGAAAGGTCGAGATTCGACAGCTGCAGCAGTTTGATCGCCTGCATCAGCTGCGGCGTCATTACCAGCGACTGGGACTGGCGGAACTCTAATCTCTGCGTTAGCGCCATGGAGGCAAGAACCGATCCAGTAAAGTTGGTCCGATTCTTGCTTAAACTAGTCCAAAGCCGATGTACACGGCTTGACGAACTGGAAAAATGGATTAGAGGCGGAATTCCTCGCCAAGGTAAAGGCGGCGCACATCCGGGTCATTGACGATCTCATCCGGATTGCCTTCGGTCAAGATCTCGCCGGCATAGACGATATAGGCGCGGTCGGTCAGCCCGAGCGTTTCCCGCACATTGTGGTCGGTAATCAGCACGCCGATACCGCGATTGGTGAGGTGGCGGACCAGGTCCTGAATATCGCCCACCGCGATCGGGTCGATGCCGGCGAACGGTTCGTCGAGCAGCATGTAATTGGGACGGGTTGCGAGCGCCCGGGCGATCTCGACGCGGCGGCGTTCGCCGCCGGACAGCGCGATCGAGGGCGTCTTGCGCAGCCGCGCGATGTTGAATTCATCCAGCAGGGAATCCAGTTCGGCTTCGCGCTTTTTCTTGGAGGGTTCGACCACCTCCAGCACCGCGCGAATGTTCTGCTCCACGCTAAGACCGCGAAAGATCGACGCTTCCTGCGGCAGATAGCCGATTCCGAGCCGGGCGCGCTGATACATCGGCAGCTTGGTGACGTCGTGGCCATCGAGCTCAATGGTGCCCCGGTCGGCCGGGATCAGACCGGTGATCATGTAGAACACCGTGGTCTTGCCGGCGCCGTTCGGGCCCAGCAGCCCGACCGCCTCGCCACGGCGGACATAGATGCTGACGCCGCGCACGACCTGACGGGTGCCGAAACTCTTTTCCACGCTGTGCACAGCCAGATAGCCCGCCCGCGTCGCCAGCCGCGGCGCGGCGGTGGCGCCGTTGGTCTTGGCGCGCGGCGCCGGACGCGGCTTTTCCGGCCGAGGCACTTCCACTTTCGGCACCGGCGCTTGGCGGGCAAGCGGAGGCGCGTCGCGCACCGGCGCCGACAGCATGTCGCCCATGGTGTCGCCGAGCGCGGTAATGTCCGCGTGCGAGCGCGCAAATCCAGCCGGACTGCGTTTCGCCGGGCGTCGACGGAACATGCCAAGTAAATCAACCATCCGCGCTTCGTTCAGCCTTTCACGGTTAGCCCGCAACCCGCCGCGGCGATTCGATTCGCTCGCGCAACATGAATGAATGGATGTCCGTTGCCCAGCGAAACACCCTCGGTACGAGGCGCGGATCGCGCCGCCGGGCCTTGTCTAGATCGTCCGGTAGATACAGGCTTGCACGGCGAGCTTCAACCTCGCCGCCCCCGATCAGCTCACAAGCATTTGATACTATTTCGGTTTATTTGAGACGCCGGGCCCAGGAGTGGGAGACGCCATGCCGGGGATGGCCGGACCGCCCTGGCCGGACGATTGAAACAGGCCCTGGACACGCCCTGAATCGGATTCGACCCGCGACACGCCCGTCGTCATATCGACAATCAGGCGGTCGCCGCGCAGAACGTTTTTGCCCTGGGTCAGGATCACGCCGCCAGCGCCACCGACCATGGTGACGAGGTTGGTCTTGGTGTCAAACACCGCGTTTTCGCCGGTCACGACCTGATCCTTCTGGGTGACGACCACGTTGCCTTTGGCCTCGAGCCGGCGGATCTGCGAACTGCCGCCAGGTCCGGGGGTCGCTGCCTGGATCGGCGCCGGCGCCGCTTTCGCCGCCGCCTTGGCATTGCCCGCCGGAGCGGCGGCCGGGGCCGTGGCCGAATCGTAGAACACCACGAGGACCTTCGATGTCATGGTGGTATCGCCCTGCACCACCTTCACATTGCCGGAGAAGGTGGCTTCCTTTTTCTTGTCGCGCATCTCGAGCGAGGCCGCTTCGATCTGAATCGGCTGGTCGCGATTCTGCGAAAAACCCTGCATCGCATTCGGCACGCCCTGCACCGCGCTTTGAGCGACGGCTTTGCCGCACACGATCAGCGTAAGTGCAAAGGCGACGGTCCAGGCGCAACGGGCGATCCGGCGAACCGAGGTGCGGCGCGAAGAAGACATCATCATCAACATCATTTCGTGTTCGCGGTCTTGCTGGAGGAAGACCGCGTCTTGCCGGGATGAGCCGCGGGCTCAGGCGCGGCGGGGGCGGCGGGCTCGGCCGGTGTACCAGGGGTATCGAAATGGTCCAAATGCATCACGACATTGCCTTCGAACGTGATCACCTCTCCGTTTCCGGTAATCTTGATCCGGTCGGACGTAATGGTTCCGTTGGTCAGTTTGACGTCGACATGTTCATCTGACGTCACGATGCCGTTGGCCATATCGACAAATGCCTGCGAGAGGCGCGCTTCATAGCCGGTGGAGGTTTGCAAAAATATGTCCTTTTGCAGATTGAGCAGCTGCTGCTTGGTATCCATCAGCCCGGTGCGGGCAACCAGTGTCACGGTCGACTGATCTTCCGCCAGGAGCTTGGCGCGTATCGTCTTGAGATCGAGGTGATCCGGATCGGTTACGTCCTGCGTCGCGGTTTTCGCCCAGACCTCGTACGGCCGTTGATCGGTGGTGTAGCCCGCCATATGCGGCGATTCCATCGTGATCTTGGTGCCGGAAACAACGAGGTTTCCCACATCGAGCGGCAGCTTGGGCATCAGCATCCGGAACGGATTGAAGACCGACACCAGGACAATCATCGCCAGCGCCAGGATCACGGCTGCCGGCACCGCGACGCGCAATATCCGTACCATCCGGCTGTGGCGCGCGGCGATGACAAAGCGCGCGTCCATTCCGGCTTGATAGGATGGGGTCTGAATCGAATTCACCGCGGCTCCACAGCACTGGCGTCATTGGCGCGTGATCCGCCGAACTGCCGGCGGCCCTGCGAAAAGATCGTTGGCTCCGTCCATCGACGGGAGCACGATCTCGGCACAAACGAAGGGTTTTTGTCCGGCAAATCCGGTATCCGCCTTTGCTGCTCGCGCCGCCCCCATTCTATCCGGCATCGCCGGATAATGCAGCCCGGACCTCCCGCTACGAGTGTGACCGAAACGGGGCGGTACCCCGCGCAAAGCGCCATTCTGGCCTGGAGCCCGGTTCTGATCGAATCTGAACCGGGGCTCCAATCTTTTGTTTTGACACGCTTTCTTCACGCGAACCGGTACTCGCCCCGGATCAGGTCCGGGGCAGGCTTTCGCTGTGAACCGCGCTAGGAATGGGCGAAGATGTCCTCGGTATCCCAGCCGTCCAGATCGAGCTTTGCCCGCGTCGGCAGAAAGTCGAAACAGGCCTGCGCCAGCGCCGTGCGGTCCTCGCGCGCCAGCATGATATCGAGGCGTTCGCGCAAGCCATGCAGATGAAGCACGTCGGAGGCCGCGTAAGCCAGTTGCGCCTCGCTCAGGGTTTGCGTGCCCCAGTCGCTGGATTGCTGCTGCTTCGACAGATCGACATTGAGCAGCTCGCGCACCAGATCCTTCAGGCCGTGCCGGTCGGTATAGGTGCGGCAGAGCCGCGAGGCGATCTTGGTGCAATATACCGGCTGCGCCATCACCCCGAAGGCGTTATAGAGCGCGGCGATATCAAACCGCGCAAAGTGAAAGATCTTGGTGATCCTGGAATCGGCCAGCAGCGCCTTCAGGTTCGGCGCGCCGGCATGATCTTTCGGAATCTGCACCACATCGGCGCTGCCATCGCCGTTCGACAATTGCACCACGCAGAGCCGGTCGCGATGCGGATGCAGCCCCATGGTCTCGGTATCGATCGCGACCGAATCGGTATAGCGGGACAGATCGGGCAGATCGCCGCGATGCAGGCGGATGGTCATGGGAAAGGGCCTCAAGGTCTCGGATCGAATCGATGCGAAACAACCTACCGCCCAAAGCGGAAAGAGGCGAGCGGCAGGCGGCCGGCTCAGGTGGAGAAAATGATGCCGGACGCCGCAAAACGCCGATACTTTGCTTTGGAGCGGACAACCTCTCGCCTGCTTTTGGCTCAACACCCCGCTCGACCCTTTCTGCGTTGCCCAACGTCTTGGGATGGAGTCTTGGGAGGGACTCTTGGGAGGGACTCTTGGAATGACGCCGGGC
>JAJYAH010000505.1 GCA_021779635.1 Pseudomonadota bacterium
GAACCTGGTCCATCATGAATCAGGGTCCCCCACTTCGTTTCCACGACAGGAGATCGCCGATGAAATCTCGAACCGCGGCCATCGCGTTACTTTCGCTGATGGCGATGCCATCGGTTCGCGCAGAGGAGATCACCACCATGACCGGATCAAAGCCGATGCCAACGTACGAGGATGTGCGGAAGGTCGCTCCGCCGCTGGAGGCCTACACGCAAAACCTCCTGCTCGGCGAGGTCTGGAAACGGCCCGGCCTTGCCCCGCGCGACCGCAGCATCGTGACGCTGGCGGCCCTGATCGCGCGCAATCAGACCATCGAAATGCCGTATCATCTCAATCTTGCGCTCGATAATGGCGTCAGGCCGCGCGAGATTTCGGAAATCATTACACACCTCGCCTTTTACGCCGGCTGGGCCAATGCGATGGCGGCGGTTGCTGTCGCCAGAGATGTCTTCGCGGCGCGTCACATCGGCGCGGATCAGCTTCCTGCCGCTTCACCGGCGCTGCTGCCGCTCAATGAGGCCGCCGAGGCCCAGCGTGCGACGCGCGTCCAGGAACAATTCGGCGCATCCTTTCCGGGGGTCGTGCAGTACACGACCGACGTGCTGTTCCGCGATCTATGGCTGCGCCCGGACCTTGCGCCAAGAGACCGCAGTTTGGTCACGGTCAGTGCACTGATCGCCTCGGGACAGGTCGCGCAGATTCCGTATCACCTCAACAGGGCGATGGACAACGGGCTCACGCAGACCGAGGCGGCCGAAGTGATGACCCATCTCGCGTTTTATGCCGGCTGGCCGAATGTCTTCTCGGCGCTTCCGGTCGCAAAGGATGTTTTCGATAAGCGCGCCCACTAGCAAAGCCGGCGGATCGAGTGAGGAACCCGACATGAACATATCGTTTGAAAACAAGGTTGCCCTCGTTACGGGAGCAGGATCCGGGCTAGGTCTTGCGACGGCGAAGGCCTTTGCGCAATCGGGCGCTTCGGTGGTCCTCGCCGACCTGAACGAGAAGGCGGTGCGATCTGCCGCCGAGCAACTGTCTGCCCAGGGGCACAAGGCTCTGGCTCTCCGGTGCGATGTTGCTGATGACGCCGAGGTTGAAGCGATGGTTGAGCGGACCGTCGCTGCTTTCGGGCAGCTTGATGCCGCCTACAACAATGCCGGCGTGCAGAATGTGATTGCGGAAGCCGCCGATGCTTCCCGGGAGGATTTCGACCGCGTGATCTCGGTCAATCTTCGCGGTGTATGGAGCTGCATGAAGTTCGAGTTGCGCCAGATGCTCAAGCAGGGAAGTGGCGCTATCGTCAACTGCTCTTCGATCGGCGGATTGGTTGGCGGCGCCAGGCGCGGAACATACCAGGCCTCCAAGCACGGCGTGCTCGGACTCACCAAGAGTGCGGCACTGGAAAATGCCGCAAGGGGCATTCGCATCAATGCCGTCTGTCCGGGCATCATCCATACGTCGATGCTCGACCAGATGATGGAAACCCAAAGTGACGCCCTCAACGCGATGTTGCAGGATGTGCCGATCGGCCGGCTTGGCCGCCCCGAGGAGATTGCAAATGCGGTGCTCTGGCTTTGCAGCTCCGCCGCAAGTTTCATGATCGGTCACGCCCTCACGGTGGATGGCGGGTATACCATACGTTGAAGCCGGCGTTCGCGCCTCACTCGGGAGGCCCTTATGAACATCACACAGCTTATTCTGAGTGCATCCGTGCTGGCGGCATCCGTTCCCGCAGCCGCGGTTGCCGATGACATGCAACGGCTATACGTGCAGCAAGCGGAAATCGAGATCGATCCCGCGCAACTGGAAGACTATAAAGCCGCGGTTGCCGAACAGATCGAAGCCGCCACTCGCATCGAGCCGGGTGTCTTGGCGCTCTACGCCGTTTCCGAAAAAGATGATCCCGCGCGCGTCAGGGTGTTCGAAATCTACCGGGATGTGGATGCGTACCGGTCGCACCTCGAAACCGCGCATTTCAGGAAATACAAGGCAGCGACGGAGAAAATGGTCAAGTCGCTCAGGCTTGTGCAGACGACGCCGATTATGCTTGGCGCCAAGGCAAGGTGATGGAGGTTTCAAACGCCGCCCGGTCGCTCAGTTGCGGTGGCGCAGCGCCTCGACCAGCAGCGCAAAAGCTGCGGAGGGTTGCCGCCGGCTGGGGTAATAGAGGTGGTAGCCCGGATACGGAGGGCACCAGTCTTCAAGCACCCGCTTGAGGCGGCCCTTGTTGATGTGCGGCTGCACAAGGCCCTCCGGCAGATAGGTCAGGCCCAGACCAGCGAGCGCCGCATGGAGCATCTGGCTCGTCGTGTTGAAGAACAGTTGGCCTTCGACCCGCACCTTGAGCTGGCGCGAGCTCTTTTCGAACTCCCAGGCGTACAATCCGCCATGGGTGGGCAGGCGCAGATTGATGCAGTTGTGCTCGACCAAATCCTGCGGCTTCTGCGGTTCCGACCGGTTTCGGAAATAGGACGGTGCCCCGACGACCGCCATGCGTGCGTCGGGCCCGATGCGCACGGCAATCATGTCCTCTGCCACCTGCTCGCCATCCCGCACGCCGGCATCGAAACGCTGAGCGACGATATCCGTCAGGCCGTAGTCGCTAACGATCTCGACCTTGATGTCCGGATATTCACGTAAAAGCCTGGCAAGCTTCGGCAGCAGGACGGCATTGGTGGCATATTCAGTAGCCGTGATGCGGATGGTGCCGGTGGGCTTCTCCCGAAGCTCGCTCAAGGCGGTGAGTTCGGCCTCGATTTCCTCAAGCCGCGGACCTACATGACGCAACAGGCGTTCGCCGGCCGCTGTCGGCGAGACGCTGCGGGTGGTGCGCGTCAAGAGGCGCAGCTTCAGACGCGCTTCAAGCTCCTTGATGGTGTAGCTGAGCGCGGACTGTGAAACACCAAGCTTGGCAGCCGCTTTGGTAAAACTGCCCTCGCGGGCGACGATCAGAAAGGCCGAGAGGTCGTCGAGGTTTCCGCGCTGCATTTATCGATCCAATTGATAAGTCCATGTCGATTATAGCGGCTAGGCGCTATAGCCGCACGCGCTAAATCTGGAACAGTCAACGGAGTTCGACAGATGGGATCGTTCCGGCGGTGTGGACGCGGCGCGACGGCAGCGCAGCGCATGGTGACGCGAAGGAGCGTGCTCGCAGGCACAGGCGGATTGGCTATGCTGGCAACCGCGCGTCCGGGTTTTGCGGGGGCCGCGGCCGAGAATGACGTAACCGGGAAAAGGAATGGAACAATGGATATCAAACGCAATGGCTCACGGCCTTCGGGCAAAGGCCCGGAGGCCTGGTTTACCGGCACGGTTCGGGTCGACCCGATGTTCGCGGTGGGCGACCCGGCTCGCATCAGCGGTGGTCACGTCACCTTCGAGCCCGGTGCCCGCACCATGTGGCACACCCATCCGCTCGGTCAAACCCTGATTGTCACGTCCGGCCTGGGCTGGGCGCAATGCGAGCGCGGGCCGATCGAGGAAATCCGTCCCGGAGATGTCATCTGGTTTCCGCCCGGCGAGAAGCACTGGCACGGCGCGACAGCAACGACCGCGATGACGCATATTGCCATTACGGAAGCGCTCAACGGCAAGAACGTCGACTGGATGGAAAAGGTCAGCGACGAGCAATACCGCCGCTGATGGCGGATGCGTCGCCCGCCGTGCGTCCGGCACGGCAAGGCCGGCGGTTGGGACTAAGTCGGAGGATCGCGAGAGTTCTCTGGTCGATATTCCGAACCAATTATGAGCCTGTTCACATGCGCTCGCCGGTGTGCGTGGCAATTATTCTTGCCATCCGCGCCATTGGTCTGTTTGCGAAAATGGATGCGCGGATCGGAATTCGACCAACCCGATTGGAAGGCATCACATGCAGAAGCCCTTCGCATATTCACCGATCAACCCCAATGTCCCGGCATCATATATATCGTTGTGGGAATTGCCCGTCCTCGCACTGGTTGGAGCAGTCATGCTGTTCATGATCAGCTTCGCACTCGTCAACCCGTCATCCGGAAGCGATCACGCCGCTAACGGACAGCTTTCCCTGGCCGGCGAGTTTTCAACGGGCATGCCACTGCCGTAGTCAGCGCCGCGGGCGGATAGTCGCTAACCCGCCGTACGGCGGTGACGACGTTGTGCCCCGACATCATCCCGAGGAGCTTGCCAAGCAAGCGTCTCGACGGATGGCCGCCGCACCGTTCCTCTACTTGGCTCGAAAGTGGTCTATGAGCACGATTGGCGGACAGCAGCGGTATCAAGGGCACGGTCACCGCAATCCTTTTTTGGCCTTGAAGTCCCGCGGCCCACGCTGTGATGAATTAATTCTGCTTTCGACGAAACCATTTTAGTCCCCCGACGCAACCGTCCTGAAACCGTTGCCAGCTACTGGTTAGGTCAGGGAAAGCGCCGAAAAGGCGCACTCAGGGCGCTCAAAACAGTCAGACAGGGGAATACGATGTTCAATCTCGGTATTTCTGGAGCCGGCTTCCGCAGCACCGCAGTAGCTCTTGGCGCGATCGTTACCCTCACATTTTCCCACACGGCTGGCGCGGATCCGCTGCCGCCGTATCAGTTGGCCATGGCGTCGCCAGCACAAACCGCGCCCCGGGTGCAGGCTGCGCCCTCCCAGAATGGCGTCGTATCCCAACTGCCGGCACGCTTGCAGCGCCAGGTCGTTAGCTATGCGACCCGCGAAGCGCCAGGCACCATCATTATCGACACCCCCAACACCTATCTCTATCTGGTGTTGGGTCACGGACAGGCGGTGCGCTACGGCATTGGCGTCGGTCGCGACGGCTTTACCTGGTCGGGCGTGCAGTCGATCACCAAGAAGTCGGAATGGCCCGATTGGACACCCCCGGCCGAGATGATCGCACGCCAGCCCTATCTGCCGCGCTATATGGCCGGCGGTCCCGGCAACCCGCTCGGTGCTCGGGCGATGTATCTCGGCGGTACCGTCTATCGCATTCACGGCACCAACGCTCCCGGCACGATCGGGACCCGTGTGTCATCCGGTTGCATCCGCCTCACCAACGAGGATGTTGCCGACCTCTATTCGCGGGTCAACGTCGGCACCAAGGTGGTCGTGCTTCCCATGGACCGCCGTGCCGATAGTTCGGCCGGCAGGCGGAGCTGAGGGGGGCGACGATGAATCATTCCTTTTACAGCGCCGACCGATCGACCCATCTCAAGATCGTGGTCGCGGCACTTGTGGCGGCCATCGCGGTATCCGGACTGGCGCTGTCATTCCGCGCCAACCCCGACCAGGGCTCCCAGCAGGCGGCACGCGTTATCAAAGCTGGAAAACCGGTGGCCATCACCAATTCGGATGCTTTGGTTATTCGCTAATCGGATAATGCAGCGATTGCCGACCTCAGTCCATCGCGGTGAGGGTGGATGATTTTGCCCATCGGGCAAAATCTGCTCTGCGCGGACAGCGGAATTTGTTGAACTGGTTCAATCTGATGCTACCTGTCCAGTCCCCTTCGCAAAAATATTCCCATTCCTTTTTGACCCAAATCACTTCTACATCGTTCGTATCCCCGCCCAACACGGAGGGGCGTTTCGCGATCGTCACGAACGTAGGGCAGGGGATGCGATGGACGCGGCGTGTCAAAGACGAATGACATTGCGCGCGGACGGCGAAGTCGTGTGGTCCTGGCGCCTCAATG
>JAJYAH010000506.1 GCA_021779635.1 Pseudomonadota bacterium
TTTCTACCAATGAGATCGCGTATGGCCTCTTCGCGCCGACATGCTTCCGCCCAACGCTTCTCCGACACTTCGTCGCCCTGCAGATCGTCCATTTCGCCCACGCTCGTTCGACCAACGTCGTGGGCGATGATTCTCAAATTAAATGCAGTAATGCAAGCCTGAATCTCATATTCAACTACAGAGTCTCAAATTACCGGCAAGTTCAAGCTATTGAAAACGTTATACCAGGCGTCTCACGTTTAAGTGCAGCGCGACACCGTGCTCCAATTGCCGAACACGGACGGAAGATCCCGCCACGGACTTCCGGTCCTGACAATCCAGAGCACGGCTTCCAAAAACCGCCGATTATTGGAGCCGCTGCGACCAGGATCGCCCGGCTTGCCCAGACAATGCGGCTCCATCCTCGCCCACTGGGCGTCCGTCAAAACGAATCTGTCCATCCCCAGCTTGAATCATGAACTTCAAACCATGGGAATCCTGAATCCCAACAGACCCTAAAGCAGGTACGCCGCTGCGGATCGGGGCCTGGAATATCTTTTCGCCAATCCGGCGGAATCGAAGCGCGCCAAGCCTGGTCTCGTCAGCGACGCCGAGCAGGTAGTCGCTTTCCGCAAGTGTGCGAACGGCGCGGGCTTCGCGGTCTGCGAGACGGCGTTCATTGCGCTGCATGAGATGGCGGCCCCAGCTATCTGGCGCCGAGTCGCCGATAGACCCGAAGGTCGCCAGGCCGACGGGGGGCGCGAACGTCCCGCGCGTTAGAGCAAGAGCGGGCTCCAGGGAGAACCGCTGCGGGGCCGCCAGCCATGAAACATCGTATTCAAAAAGAATGGTCTCCGCGCCTCGGACGCGATTGCTTCTCGCCAGTCCGATGGAGCGCGTACTGCCGTCTAAATCGATATGGACCTGGAAATCAGCCATCGCGGGGCGCCCTGGCCGATCGCCTGAGGTGGACATGTTTGGGAAGGCCGGCGCTGGCTAACGCCTGTCCGACGGGGTCGTCGCCGATGTCGGCAAGTTTGCCAAGGCCGTCGAGCAGGCCGAGCGCCTGCAACACAGCGGCGTAGATGCCTACGCTGACGGTGCTGTCCCCGGCTTCGACCCTTTGCAAAGTCGAACGCGAGGTGAAGGCGCGCTCAGCGATCACCACCATTGGCAACCGCCGCCGGCGCCGGGCGTCACGAATGTCCGTTCCAAGCTTTCGCAACGCTTGTCGAACGGCGGCGGACGGGTTATGGGGTGTCGGCATTTGATGCCTTCGTACTACATATTTGCGCAATAGGTAGTACGAAGATCACAATTTGTCCATCGTGACGAAGACGTGGGCAACAGAGGCTGGCGGGATGATTTCACCATTCTTGCGACCGCCTCGAGCGGCTTCCAAGCCTCCTCTGTTATATAGCGATGATCTCGTAGTGAACCTGTCCAACGAAGGACACGATCTTGGATGGCGTATTCTGTGCCGTCGGGCGGGCAAACGTGAGTCGCAAAAATCGAAGTTAGGATTTCGTTAACTTTAAATTTGTTGCGCCGAATCGGGAATCGATGCATCCAACGCAGGGTGAGTTGCGACTTTTTCCGAACTTGAGCCCAGAACCGAAAATGGCGTTGAATTCAGACATCCATAGCGAGACAACGACGCCAGTGCCAAGCGCCGTGCCGTCGCTGCGCGCTCTCGTCCGCAGCGACGCTAATGGCATCATCGATAGACTGGCCCAGCACCGCCTCGCGAGTTTCCCGCCTGAAGCGGCCAAGACCTTTCGGCGCCTAACGCCAGGCGAGACCGCGCGCATTTTGGGTGTGACGGAAGCTTATCTGCGCCAACTCATGCCGCCCGCCTCCGTCGGGGAGCGGCGGCAATATGCACTTGAAGATTTGGCGGCAATCCGAAAGGCCCTCGACGCCAAGCCGCGCAGTGTCGGTAAATACCTGCCCGGAAGGAAACCGGGCGAGCCCTTGCAGGTGATCGCCGTAATGAACTTCAAGGGCGGTTCGGGCAAGACAACGACGACGGCCCATCTCGCACAATACTTGGCCTTGCGCGGCTATCGAGTGCTAGCGGTCGATCTCGACCCGCAGGCGAGCTTGACGGGGCTGTTCGGCCTTCGCCCGGAGATCGACGTTCCCGCCGGCGGCAGCTTCTTTGGAGCTATTCGCCACAGCGGAGAGCAAGTCCCTATGCGAAGCATCGTCAAGACCACCTATATGCCGGGTCTCGATTTGGTGCCCGCCGCGCTCGAACTTATGGAATATGAATTCGAGACGCCGCACGCGCTCATGCGCGCGCAAGGGTCGAACCAGGTTTTCAGCCGCGCCGCCCATGCGCTGAGAGAAATCGAAGGCGACTACGATGTCGTCGTGATCGATTGCCCGCCGCAGCTCGGCTATCTCTCAATTTCCGCCCTCGTTGCCGCAACTTCTGTATTGGTGACGGTGCATCCGCAGATGTTAGACGTGGCGAGTCTGGGCCAGTTCATGCTGATGCTCGGCGACCTACTGGACGTGATCGCCGGTGCGTCGGGGGGCGTCGAATCGTCATACGACTGGATGCGCTATCTCATCACCCGTTTCGAGCCGGGCGACGGGCCGCAGACGCAGATGTTGACGCTGCTGCGCTCGATGTTCGGCGAACGGATTCTCATTCATCCGACGCTGAAATCAACGGCCATCTCGGATGCCGGCCTCACCAACCAAACCCTTTTTGAAGTCTCGCGCAGCCAGTTCATTCGTTCAACCTATGACCGCGCCATGGAATCGATTGAAAACGTCAATGGTGAAATTGACGCCCTAATTCGCAAGGCGTGGGGACGCCCGACATGACCCGCAAGAACATTTTTGCTTCTGTGCTCGCGCCTCGTGCGGTCCTTGAAAACCAGCCACCCCCTTCGCCGCTCACGGGAAGCGATCCGGGCGTGCGGTTGTCGCCCGCCGTAGGAAAACTGGCACAGGCGCTCGACAATGTTGTTAACCGAAGCGTCATCGACCTCGACCCAAAGCTGATAGACCCCTCACCCTACCCTGACCGTCTGCCCGACGATCTATCCGCCGATTTCGACGCCTTCCGCGCCACCATTGCCGCCGAGGGTCAGAAGATCCCGGTTCAGGTCCGCCCACATCCTTCTTCGCCGGGACGATACCAGCTGGCCTATGGCCACCGCCGATGGCGGGCGGCGGCGGAGCTGGGTCAACCGCTCAAGGCGATCGTCACCGCGCTCTCCGATGCCGAGCTCGCGGTGACGCAAGGGCTGGAAAATTCCGCCCGGCAGGATCTGACCTGGATCGAGCGGGCGCTATTCGCAGCACGGATGGATGCGCAAAAGGTTAAGGCACGTGATATCTACGCCGCGCTGGGCGTGGACGATGCTCAGCTCACTCACATGCGTGCCGTTACTAAAGTGCTGCCTGACGACGTCGTCAAAATGATCGGACGCGCGCCCAAGGTCGGGCGGCGGCGATGGCTGGAGCTAGCGGAGGCGTTCCGACAGACGGATGGCGCGGCGGCGAAGCTGACGGCAGCCCTGTCCGCGGACAGGAAAGAGCCGGGTGTCGCAGCCAACAAAACCCTGTCCGCGGACAGGGCCGGCTCATCACCGTCGGATTTGCGCTTTCAGACGGCGCTGCTCGCGCTGCAGGCGCCGGCAGCGGTCACTCGGGCCAAGGCCGCGTCCTGGAAGGCAGCTGACGGTAAGCCGTTTGGCACGCTGAAGACCGGCGTAGATACCATCATTCTGACGCTCGACCTCAAGCGTCAGCCCGATCTGGCGCCGCGCGCGCTGGAGCTGCTCGCTGAGCTCAGGGATGAGCTGGCGAAGTCGCTTTCGCCCTCTAACAGGAAAGGATGATACGCAAAAGAAAAAGGCCCCCGAAACTGCGTTCCGGAAGCCCTTCTCAGTTGGTCGCACTCTGAGAATCTCACTTTCGCGAATCGCCGTCAAGACCAGTCGACGGAAAATCGACGCCATTTCGGCGGGCGGAATTCTTTTGCCTCATTGAGGCACCCCATGAACACTCACCTCACCACGACGCCCTTCGGGCGGCGGTCGCTAACGCTTGCCCATGTGGCAAATCAGGCGATCGCAAAGACGCGGGCTCCCGAAAAGGTCGTGCACAAATGGCATCTGTTTCGCGCGATCTGCGCCGCCAAGGCGCGCGTTGGGGTTTCCGAACGGGCGCTGGCCGTGCTCGATGCGCTGCTGAGTTTCCATCCCGAAACGATGTTGAGCGGGGAAGGGCTGATCGTGTTCCCTTCCAATCAGCAACTCGCCTTGCGCGCGCACGGCATGGCGCCGGCGACCTTGCGGCGACATCTGTCCGCGTTGGTCGATTGCGGCCTTATCCTTCGGCGCGATAGCCCAAACGGCAAGCGTTTCGCCCGGAAAGGGCAGGGCGGGGCGATCGAAATGGCGTTCGGTTTCGATCTCGGTCCGCTTGTTGCTCGCGCAGAGGAGTTCGAAGCTTGGGCCGAAGAGGTCCGGGCCGAGGAACGGGTTCTGCGACTCGCGCGGGAACGCATCACCTTGTGCCGGCGCGACATCGCAAAAATGATCGCGACCGGCATCGACGAAGCCGTCCCCGTTGGCGGCATTCTGAGCAAGAATGGTGGGGCAGGGCAAGGGATTTCGTCCTGGGCGGACATCCATGGCCTCTATCGTGCGATCATGGCCCGCATTCCGCGCTCAGGAACCCTGCAAGAGTTGGAGCCGATCGCTGAGGAACTGACCCTGCTCACCGAGGAAATCCTCAGCCTTTTGGAAACGCACGTTAAAAACACAAAAATGGACGCCAATGAGTCTCAAATTGAGCGTCACATACAGAATTCAAACCCAAATAACCCAGTTGCTCTTGAACCGGCCTTTCGAGAAAGGCAGGGGGCAAAGTCCGAGGCTCATTCCGAAGCTGTGAGGTCGCCACAACAGGATTTTCCGTTAGGGATGGTCCTGGAAGCTTGCCCGGATATTGGGGATTACGCCAAGAACGGAATTTCCAATTGGCGCGATTTTCTGGTCGTCGCCGCCATGGTGCGCTCGATGCTCGGGATCAGCGCCAGCGCGTGGGCTGAGGCGCAATCGGCGATGGGGGAAATCCCCGCTGCCATCGTCGTCGCGGCGATCCTGCAAAAGGCGACAGCGGTCACCAGCGCCGGGGGCTATTTGCGCGAACTCACGCGCAAGGCGGCAGCGGGAGAATTCACCATCGGACCGATGCTGATGGCGCTGATTTCGGCGCGCAAGCGGGAGAAGAAACGAGCGTAGGAGGAACCCTCGGTGGCGAATTCGTTTGTCGGCGAGCCCTGCGCGTCGTGTCGAAATGCGGGGTGGGCGAAGTCGCCAACCAAGGCGGCGACGGTGCGCGTCAATGACGCCAAGGGCGGGCAGCCACGAAAAGCAGCGGCGGTCAGGATAGACGGCGCAGCTTTTCGGAGGTTCTCCCACCGCCCCGAAGTCGACAACGAGGACGCTTTCGCGGATTCAGGTCTTTTCGGTGCGGCGGAGCGAACCGAACCCGATTTCACGCCCCCCGTCAGAGGGCGAGCCGCGCGCCCTTGCCGCGCCGGCGTTCGACGTCGTTGTAATAGCTCGCGGCTTGCTGGACCGAGCGGTGTTGCGACTGCTGCATCGCCTCGGGCAGCGGCACGCCCGCGCGCGCGGCCTCGGTCAGATAAC
>JAJYAH010000507.1 GCA_021779635.1 Pseudomonadota bacterium
GAAAGTCTGTGCCCCGCCGCAAGGTCAACGACATCCGTTCCGAGCGTCATGCGAATTTTGCCCGATACGAGGTAAAGGTGCTCGATCGTACCCGGCGCGTGAGGTGGAAATGGCCCCGCCGATGTGTGCGGCGGCACCACATAGCGCAGGAACTCGACTTCGCTGCCGGCGACGGTGGGAGCAAAACGATCGCGCTTGGAACCTGTGCCCGGTTCGACAAGCCACTGACGCTCGGACGCTCTCAGGACACGCATCCGCGCCGGCGCTGGACTATCGACCAGTACGGAAAGTGGCATCTCCAGCGCCTCAGCAAGGGCGGCGAGCGTGGAAATTGTCGGCGATTTCATGCCGCGCTCCACATCGGAGATCATGGACGCGGAGACGCCGCTCCTGCCCGCGAGTGCGCGCACGGTCAATCCCATCTCCCCTCGTCGTCTGCGGATGACCTGGGAAATTCGGGTCAGAAGGTCGTTCTCTTTAGCGGACAAAATCGCTAATCCGTTCGTTATAGTTGACATGATTATGTGATCGCTTTAGGATACGTATGTTCGCTTTAGAGGACAATGGAAATCTGATGGAGTCGATCATGGTCGCGAGGGATTGGCGGAATGATGGAGTGAGAGTGGTGCGAGCGGCTGCCCAGCGATTGGCGCTAGCTTCGGGCCGGGGCCGAGCCACCGCGTTTGATTTTGCAGGGACCGGTGGCTCGAAGATCTGGATGGGGACTGTGACAATGCAGCCGAATGGACGAACTGGCGCCCATCACCACGACACGCACGAAGTAGCACTTTACGTCAACAAAGGCCGGAGCCAGATCCGGTGGGGTGAGCATCTGGAGTATGTGACGGAGGTCGGCCCGGGCGATTTTGTCTACTTTGCGCCCGGAGTGCCTCATGAAGAACTCAATCCGGATCCCAGCGAGGTCGTCGAATTCGTCGTCGTGCGCAGCGATAATTCAGCAATTCGCATCGCTCTTGACGTCGAAGCTGTCAGTCATCCGGAGACAGTCGGTTAGATAGTAAATAGCCCATGCGCGTCGCCGTATGCCAGGAAATCGACATTCCTGACTTGGACGCGCAAAGGCCACCCCATTGCAAGTTTGAGCCCGAGGCTTCGAGAGATCGAGAGATGCCTGCGCCCCTCTTGCGCCTTCGCCGGCAGACGGGTTTGACCAGGGGCCGTGCAGGCCAATCGAGATGCGAACGGAGTGGTGGAATGAAGGTCCTCTACTGTTTGAAGCGGCTTCCGAGTCTGACACCCGACCAATTTCTAAAATATTGGTTGGAGGTGCACGGACCGCTTGTGCGCGCAAATCAGAGCGTCTTGCGCATCGTACGATATATCCAGGTCCATACGGATCGTGGGCCGTTCCTCGAAAAGCTGCGCGGTTTCCGCGGCTCGCCCGAACCCTATGATGGGGTGGCGGAGATTTGGTACGAGAGCCGAGAAGCTCTGGAAACATTGGGACGTGATCCCGCCGCACGCGAGGCTAGCCGGCTATTGTATGAGGACGAGCAGCGCTTCGTCGATTCGGCGCGATCGCCGATATGGTTCGGCGACGAGCACAGCATTATCGGGAGACTTGGATGATGCCCGCCATTCTGAAGTTCGAAACAAAGAATGCCGTGGCGGTGCTGACGTTGAACCGCCCTGAGAAGCTGAACGCACTGAACAACGACCTGTTGAGCGCAATCGTGGACGCGCTGGACCGGATCGAGTTGGACGAGACGCTGCGTGCCGTCGTCATTACCGGGGCAGGGCGCGCGTTCAGCGCCGGAGCCGATATCGTGGCCTTTCAACGCCACATGCAAGCTGGCCCGGCCGAAGCGGTCGCGCACTTCATGCGCCCAGGCCATCACATGACCAGGCGCGTCGAGAGTTTTTCCAAGCCGGTTATCGCTGCTGTGAACGGGCTTGCCTTCGGCGGCGGATGCGAGTTGGTCGAAGCCTGTCACATTGCGCTCGCAGCGGAAGAGGCCAGTTTCTCGAAGGCCGAGATCAACATCGGCATCATCCCGACCTTTGGCGGCACGCAGCGCCTGCCACGCAACGTCGGACGAAAGGTCGCACTAGAATTAATTCTCACCGGTCGAGAGTTCGATGCGGCTGAAGCCGCCCGGCTCGGCCTAGTTAACCGCGTGGTGCCCGCGCCCGACCTCCTCACCGCTGCGCTCGCGCTTGCTTCAGACCTGACGTGCAAAGCGCCCCACACAATCGCGGCGGCGCTCGCAGCCGTGCACCGCGGCATGGATGCTTCGATCGATGATGGGCTTGCGATTGAGGAAGCTGCGTTCGCCCGTATAGTACCAACCCACGACGCCAATGAAGGCGTGGCAGCTTTCGTGGAGAAGCGCCCGCCAGCCTTTCTGGGGCGGTAACAAACTGATAGGCCAGAATAATTTATATAATGGAGCCCCTATAAACACGCCCGTTCGTCCTGGGGAGTTTTCCCGATGCCGCAAAACGCCGGGCGTGCGCTGCTGTTCGACATCGACGGCACGCTGGCCGAGACCGATCCGCTGCACCTGGAGGCGTTCAACCGGGTGTTCGGGCCGCGCGGCCATGCGTTCGATCATGCGCGCTTCGCCCGTGAGCTGCAGGGCTTTTCCAATGCCTCGATCAGCGAGCGCTTTCTCGCCGACGAAACCGCGGAGCGCCAAGCGGCGATCATGGCCGAGAAGGAAGAGACCTTCCGCACGCTGGTTGCCGGCAAGATCCAGCCTCTGCCGGGGTTGATGGCGCTGCTCGACCGCGCCGATGAGGCCGGCGTGCCGATGGTGGCGGTGACCAATGCGCCGCGGCTGAATGCGGAAATGCTGCTGAGCGGTCTCGGGATCACGCAACGGTTCAAGGCGTTGGTCATCGGCGACGAGCTCGCCCACAGCAAGCCGCACCCGATGCCCTATCTGGAGGGTCTGCGCGCGGCGAACGGCTCGCCCGGCGTCTCGCTCGCGTTCGAGGATTCGCGTTCCGGCATTCGCTCCGCCTCGGCCGCCGGCATTCCCACGATCGGCATCCGCACGAGCCTCAGCCATGACGACATGGTCGCCGCCGGCGCCTGCATGACCGCGCGCAGCTTCGCCGATCCGGAGCTGCTCGAGCGCGTGGCGAGGGCGATGGCGTGGTGAAGCTTCAATTCGCCAGCCGGCGTCGCGGTCCAGCAACGCCGTCACCGAGATTCTGCTTGACTGGTCGCAGTCCATTCAGGACGCGTTCGACTCCTGTCAAGCCGAAGTGGCCGTCGTCCGTCGCGAAGGCGACAGCACCGACGGTGAGGTGCTCGGCACCGATCCGCTCGGCTGCAGTTGCTCGGCCCAAAATCTCGATCTGTATGTGGCCGGCGTCAGCCCGACGGCTGCACGAAAGTGGTTGCGAAAGTTGGTAGACGTTCCACATCCGGTATGAGAAGCAATAGCTTCGATCGAGAGCGTTGTTTCTTCCAGCAGCTCTCGAGCTCGGTTCAGGCGCTCGTTCCGCAGCCACTCTCCCGGCGCCGTTCCGGTGGCTTCCCGGATGTGGCGCTGAATGCTGCGGACGCTGACATGCGCTTCCCGCGCCATTCGTTCGATCGGCCACGATTCTTCGAGCCGACGACGGATTGTATCCAGCAGTGTCGATAGCCGGGTTCCCGAAGGCGGGGGCACCGGTCTCTCCATGAATTGCGCCTGCCCGCCGTCGCGGTGAGCCGCGACCACGAGCCTCCGCGCAACGCTGTTGGCGGCTTTCGCTCCGAAATCCTTCCGGACGACATGGATACACAGATCGAGGCCGGCTGCGCTTCCTGCGGAGGTCAGGATGCTGCCTTCGTCGACATAAAGGGCACGTGGCTCCACGGTGATGTCGGGATAGGCGGAGGCCAACTTCGCAACGTGATGCCAATGCGTCGTCGCGCGCTTGCCAGAGAGCACCCCGCTCTGAGCGAGTACGAATGCACCACCGCAGATCGAGACGATCCGGCTGCCCCTGGCATGTGCAGCACAGAGCGTTTGAGTAAGTGCCTCGGACGCCTTGGCGTCGGGTCCTCGCCAACCGGGAACGACGATTGTGTCTGCCTCTTCGCACAGTTCCAGGCCGCCATTGGGAACTACGAGGAGCCCGCCCGCTCCGCGAATGGGGCCGGGGTCGGCCGCGACGGTCACGCACTGATACCAGCCAGCACCCATTTCTGGTCGGCAAAGCCCAAAGACCTCGAACGCGCATCCGAACTCGAACGTGCAGAGGCTATCATAAACGATGATGGCGATGAGCGGTCTCGGACGGTTTGGCATGATCCTTACGTTAGTGGCCATATAGGCCACTGGCAACATTATGGCGCCTGCGGCTAGGCTTACCTCCGCGGCAAAGAACGCGTGTCGAAAGAACAATTGAAGGTAAGGCTGAAAGATGAAGCTGATCGGTATGCTGGATTCGCCCTATGTCAGGCGCGTGGCGATCTCGCTGAACTTGCTCGAACTGCCGTTCTCTCATGCACCGCTTTCTGTATTCAGCGCCTTCGATGCCTTTGCGGCGATCAATCCGGTCGTGAAAGCCCCGTCGCTCGTGACGGACGACGGGATCGTGCTCATGGATTCGACCCTGATCCTCGGGCACGCAGAGCGCCTAGCCGCGCCGAGCCGCAGCCTTGTGCCGCAAGATCTGCAAACCCACGCCCGCGCCCTGAGGATTGTTGGCTTGGCGCTCGCGGCGTGCGAGAAGACGGTGCAGATCGTTTACGAGCACAATCTCCGGCCTGAAGAAAAGCGGCATCAACCGTGGCTCGATCGAGTGCATCGCCAGCTTCGCTCCGCCTACCAGTTGCTCGAAGCCGAAATCAGGCATGCCGATCCCTGGATTTTCGGAGATCGTCCACTCCAAGCAGATATCACCAGCGCCGTCGCATTTCGCTTCAGTCGCGAGATGCTTCCCGATGCGATCGCTGCCGGGGCATTTCCCGGCCTATCCGCACTCTCCGGTCGAGCTGAGACAGCGGAAGCGTTTCGCGACTTCCCTTTCAATTGATACGCCTACGACATCACGTACGTGATGCAGCACTTGCGGGATTGGGGCCTGCTTTGTTCCCGTGTTATTTGGGCGACCCTGTTTCCGGGTTGCGCCGTCTCACGCCGAAGACATTGGCGGAGCCGCGGTCGGCGCTCTGGCTGCTCACCCATGACGATCTCAGACGCACCACCCGCATCCGCGCGACACCCAACTTCCTTGCGAGGGCATTCGCGTCGGAGCGTGGGCTGTTTGAGGGGAACGTCCTCGGCGCTAGATAACTAGCGATAGGGGAGATTGTTGAGAGAGATGGCGCGCCATTCAGAATAAAACTGCGAACTCATATGTAATTGAAATTGCTATATAATTTATTGCAATCGATTCTATTGGGGGCGCCATCTCGTCTGCTACGCCCCACGTCGGCGAATAAGCGGCGCAAAACGCGCCCCCGGCTCTCTCACATCCGTCCACCGTCCCTTAGGACCGCAATCGTCCGCAACGCGATATCGCGCATCAATCCGATCTCCGTCACATCTTGTCCGTCGACGAGCGCTTTTGCAACGATCGCGAGCTCGCGCCAGCATAGGTCGGCCTCCGGTGGAGCCTCGTGCATCCATAGGGCCGTGCGCAAAACAATGTCAGCCCATCTGTCACGATGTCGCGCAATGACGCTCTGCAATAGA
>JAJYAH010000508.1 GCA_021779635.1 Pseudomonadota bacterium
CCCATTCCGGCGTGTAGCGCGCGACATGGTCGACCAGCATCCGGTAAGCGGTCGCGCCTTCGACATTTGAATATTCGCGTCGCGCCGCGTCGGCATCGACGGTGACCGCTTTGGCCACGCGATAGCGGCCATCGACCGCGAGAACGATGCCTGGCGTGTCGAAGGCAACAGCCTGTCCGGTCGCCTCGTCCCAGGCCAGCGGCTTTCCGCTGACGAAATCGCGCAGATAGAGCCCGTCCGGCCCGACCAGATAGGGAGAGGCCGTGCGGTCGCGCAGGAAGGGCACGTCGAGTTTGGCGAGCCCGTGTTCATGCAGTAGCACATGGATCAGGGCGAACATGAAGGCCGGATCGGTCTTCGGGCGGATCGGCACCCATTCTGCCGAACAGGCGCCGGTGATGGAGAGGTGCGGCTCGACATGCACGCGCTTGTAGCCGCGCAGCCGTGCATCGGCGTGGCGGGTGACGGCACAGGGCCCGCCCGTGACCTCGACATTGGCGCCAAGCGAAATGATGTAGCGCGTGTTGGGCGTATCGGCGGCGACGGTGAAGGCGCGGTGCCAGAATTCGCCGTAGAGATGTTCGGAATGGACGCATTTGACGCCCTGCCCCGAACCGAAACTGTAGTCGATCGGCCCCCACGCGGCGAGAAACGCCGGGAACGAGCCCATGTAATTGGCGGGGGTGCCGCCATGGCCGAAGCTGACGGCGAGGCGCGGTAGGCCGGACTCGTCAATCTTGCCTTTGTCGCTGATGCTTTTCAACCTCGTGGCTACGATGTCCAGCGCCTCGTCCCAGGAGATCGGCGCGAAACCGGGATCCTCATCGCGCCCCTTTTTCGGGTTGGTACGTTTCATCGGCGTGAGAATTCGATTCGGATTGTAGGTCTTCTGCACCAGGCCATAGGCCTTGACGCAGACCCTGCCGTGCGCCGGATGCACATCCTGCGCATCGAAATTCGGTTCGATTTCGGTGGCGACGCCGTCTTCCACCTTCACTTTCATGAAGTCGGGACCGGACACGCAATTATAGCAGAGAGTAGGCACGCGCTTGACGTTCTTGGCTGCGCTCATCGCGTTCTCCTCAGCCATTCGCGCGGGGTCGCATTTCGCCACCCGCCTTCCTTAGTGCTTCCCTAATTAGTATTTTGGTATCTAAATACGTCAATAAGTGATACAGCGTGACCCGGAAAGTGTCAATGAAGATGTATCGCATCTCGCATTCCGCTCCGCTGCAGCGCCAAACCGCTGCTTGCGCTGCACAACTTTCGTTCGACGCCAGTTTCTTCAACGCGCCGGTATTTGACACGGCTTCGCATCTAGAGCTTCGGCCATCTGTATCGCTTCAACGGAGGACCTCCCGATGAAATCAACCCTGAGCGTCGGCCTGTCGGCAACCCGCAAGATCGAGATCGACACGCCACGCACCATCGACTTTCTCGGCGAGACGTTGCGCGTCTACGCCACGCCGGAACTGGTGCGCGATTTCGAAATCGCCTGCCGTGAGTTCCTGCTTGCTCATACGGATCCCGGCGAGGACTCGGTCGGGACCGGCATCAGCATTTCCCACGGCGGCGCGACGCTGCGCGGCATGCACGTCGACATCACCGTGACCGTCAGCAAGATCGAGGGCCGCCTCGTCACCTTCGATCTCCTGGCGAAAGACTCCGTCGAGGAAATCAGCCGCGGCAGCCACAGCCGCTTCGTGGTCGAGGTCGAGAAGCTGCGCGCCAAGGTCGCCGCGAAGGCTGCAAAGGCTGCAGCTGCCGCCGCGTGATGAGCGCATGTGCCGACATTCCCTTCGTTTTGGCTGCACAGGCCGAGGATCGGGCTTGCACGACGCCTCCGAGCCGGCACGTACATCGTGGAGTCTGGCGCGATGGCTTGCACAGCAGCAGCGAGCGACCGGTTCCGGAAGAGACGCCGGTGGCCATGGTCTATGACGGCAGCACCTATGCGGTCATGATGGCAACGCCGGAGGACCTGGAGGATTTTGCAATCGGATTTAGCCTCACGGAGGGTATTGTCCGCGCTGCCGCCGACATAAACTCCATCGATCTTGTTCGTTCGCGCGGCGGCGTCGAACTGCGGATGCGGCTCGCGGGCAGCAATTCGCGGCGGCTCAGTGAGCGCAGGCGGCGCATCGCGGGGCCGACCGGCCGCGGATTGTGCGGCATCGAATCGCTCGCGGAATCGATTCGCCCGGCGGAGACCGTCGGAGATGGCCTAAGGTTTACCTCGGGGCAGATCATGGCGGCGATGCAAAGCATTCCGCCGCTACAAACGCTAAACATTGAGACGCGTTCGGTTCATGCCGCGCGTTCTGACAATCTTCTCCCGGCGTCGTTGCCTTGCGGGAAGACGTTGGCCGCCACAAAGCACTGGACAAGCTCGCTGGCGCACTTTCGCGGGATGGCGCATCGGTCATCGTGTCGCTCTCCGCACCGACAGCGTTGGCAGTCTGCGTGGCGGATGAAGCGAGCATTACGCTGGCCGCCATCGCGCGGGCCGACGGATTTGAAGTCTTCACACGAGCCGATCGAATTTCACCGGGCTAGCTTTTCTACAGTTTGGCGCGGCAATGGCGACGGGCCGCAGATCGAGATTTATGACGCCGCCGCAAAGGTCCGGAATTTGTCGAGCCAATAAGCCTAACTATCGCACTGTCATGATCGGGGAGCGGGAAATGGCTATCTTGAAGCGAGACTTGTACCGCGAAGTTACCGACGCCGATCGTTGTACTCTGGTGTTCGATACCGACAGCAAACGTTTGTATGTCGAGCTTGAGGTGCCGCACCTGGATGCGACCGTTGACGGTGCGGTGGACTGCCAAAAGGCGACAATGGATATTGCGGACTATCTCAAGCAAAGTAGACAAACTGCCGGTCACCGCGAGCTGTGGCGGTTGCTGGAAACGCTGTTCCCCGAGAACGACGAATGTACCGAATCCACATCCGACACATCATCCGCGGCAATGACATATAACAAATTTCAAATTTGGGAAAATTACTACAGCGACGGCCTCATGTTTTGATTTGCTGCAGCTCTCCCTCTAAGGCGCCGAGCAAATATGCTTGGTTCACGATGGTTGAAGATGAATGCCGATCTCCAGAAGACGGCTTTTGATGTTGCCGAACATCTTTCCAAAGCTACGCAGGGCGCTATTCGACGGACGAACCGAGCCCGTCGGCGTGGCTCTTGCTACCGATAATGATCTTTCACAGGGCAATGGTTTCGTCGGTGGGCATCAGACTTGATCACCGGGCTTTTTTGGGAAGATCAACATGCAAAAGCCAAGCCTAACTGTGGGTGGGGTGCCGCTCGTCCAACTGGCGAGCAACCCCGGCTTCGTTCAAACCGGTCACGTTGCAATTTTTGGGGACCGTAAATATCACAGGAGACAAAGACTCTTTGAGGTCTCACGGGTGGCGCGGTCTTGGAGCCATTGGGTTGCGCACAACCTGTCGAATTGAAACGAACACACGGCCCCGCTGATCAGCTGGCGATTGGCGGAGCCGTGCACGCCACGAAGCGGTGGCAGTCTAGAAGGCCGAGGCCCAAAGAGGGAGGAGCCGGGTCCCGCGCATAACACCGGACCGACGGAGTCAAGGTCCGCCGCTTGGTAAGATGCTCAGACAAATTGCCCCATCAGGCGGTGGGACGCCTTGATCTTCCTCAAAGTAGGAAGATGGCGCTCGTCAGGAAGTGACGCGCGGGAACAGGATGTTGTTCTCGGTGTGGATGTGCTCCATCACGTCATCTGTCAGCTTGCGGGCGCCGACATAGAGAGCCCGCCACGTCGTGCAGGCTGCCTCAATCAGCTGAGTCCGCGTTCTTGCCCGCTTCTCGCGGCCGATTTCGGCACGGCGGATTGGATCGACGTTGGCCATGTGCAGCACAGTCCCCCAGGGGCTCGCGTTGCACTTAGGTCAAATTGACCGAACCGTCCAGTGGCTGCCCGGAGGGGCAGCTATGGAATGGCCGCTGCTGGCGCCGAGCAGCGGCTCGTCGACCACTCGATCTTCGTGGCTTTGACGTCCCTTGCCAAGGGTAACGGCGCCGGCGATTATCGCCCTCTGGCCTGCTTTTCGGGTTTTGAGGGCGGTCTTACGGTAACAGACATCAATGATTTCAACGGTCCGGCCCAGACTACGAATCTGGGGGTCAGGAGTTCGAATCTCTTCGGGCGCGCCACTTATCAAATTTTTCAGCAGGTTAAGCATTTTCGCTGTTACCGAGTTGTTACCGTAAGGGCGTGTTGTTTCGAATACCACAAGGTCAAGTGGAAATAGCGGGCTCTCGCACCACTAGTCCTGTCTAGACGGTTAGGGACGCGACCTCAGACGATGTTCTCCAGCGCGGACGTGCGACGCGGCGTATTACCATCGCGCCGGATCAGGCTGTGGAAATATGCCCGGCTGATGCACCGTTGGGTCGAAAGCATCGGCTTGGAGCGAACTTTTTATGGCACGCATTCGATGAGACGGACGAAGGCCGCCCAGATTTACCGCAAAACCGGGAACCTCCGCGTCGTGCAACTTCTCCTCGGCCATACAAAGCTGGAGAGCACCGTCCGATATCGCGGGATTGAGGTAGACGACGCTCTAAATATAGCCGAGCAGATCGAGCTCTAGCAGCCACTGGTGGCTATCGACGAGTCGTGGAGCGTCATCGCCACCATCGCTGATATCGCGTAGCGCGCGCGTCGACGGGACGTCTGACTCATAATCACGTCGCACTGGTTTCAGCCGATCCCTCAGATTGCGACATAGCGCTTTTCGTCCGCCCCTTCATTGAAGGGGCGGCGTCGGGCACCTCCAACGCTCATGCATTGACGATAGCGACCGACCGCTTTGCGTCGATATTGTTGAAAAAGTCGAAAATCGAACGACCCCAAAAAACTCGCAAATGCTGATTTTTAGACAACTCCACCGTCGGGATGCGCCGTAGCAGCGATACGAAAGGCCGTGGCCGTTTTTCTGAGATTCGACGAGGTCCCTCACATCGTCGCGCTCGAAACGCATCAGCGGCTCTAGAAAATTTCGTGCACCTCCCCCAAAAGACTTTTTCAACAATATCCGCCAGAGGCGGCCCTCGCAACTCCGAAGCGGCACCGCATGAGAAACGACGCTGAGCGCTGCGGCGACTCTTTCGAGATGACGCCTGCAACCAAGAGTATCCGGCCGTACTGATCGCACGATTGCATTCAGGGCCTGGGCGACAATTGTGTGGGCAATTTCTGCATGATTGCGCCCCGCGCAAGCGTCGACGCCCAACAGCGCGCTATCGCGTACGAAATAGTCGAAAATCGTAGGTTGGCGTACAAAATCGCACAAATGGCGGAGAGAGTGGGAGTCGAACCTACATTTGCCGATCATGGTTCTCCAGTCTCTTGGCGATCAGCCGAGTGCCGAGCTCCGCTAAAGTGCCCCCGAGACGACACTCCCCACCCTCGCCTGTGGCTTCTCTCACGCCCTCCAGACACGCCCCAATACGCATGAGGAGACCTCCCTTGACCTCGCGAATCATGTCAAGTCGATGCCGTCGGCATTTCGGGTCAGGCCGGGTTCGATTCCGGTCGGGGGATAGTGGAGTCTGGAACGGCATAGGCGTGACCGCTGCGGGAAGCCTGCTGTTTTTTTGTCGGCGAATACCGCGC